>JAGYMG010000099.1 GCA_018400675.1 bacterium | reverse complement strand
GGCAATAATCAACTTGGAAAAAGGAAAAGATATTGGCGATTTTGAAGATTTGAAAAAAATGTTGAGTGAAATCGATTATGCTAAAGATAAGATTTCTGATGTTTTAGGAGAAATCATGAGAGTAGTTATTGACCTGGATAGGATTTGGAGCCAAGACGGTAATAAAGTTGTAAATACTGAAACTATTCGTGAATATCTTTATATCAGCCGAAAAGAATATGCGAGAATTCTGGATTATTTCAGGAAGATACAGTATTTCTTTTATCATGAGCTTCATCCTCTTGATTTTATGCGGATAGGCCTTTTTTGTGACTGGTTGTACAAAAAAGAAGGAGGTTCCCGCCCGATCATAGATTGGGTTGGCGACATTAAGGTTGATAATCAGTTTGCTTCCGGGAAAAAGTTCTATCGTCAGACAGGCGAAAGCTTAACTGTAACGGTCAATATACATTTACCGAAATGGCTGCCCTCGGATTTTCAAACTGATCAAGAAAGAAATATCTGGGCTAACCGGAATATTGGCGCGCAAATTTGGATTAATAAATACGATGAAAAAACCGGGGTGTTTGCCGAGCAGGAACCGGTAGAGATGAAAATCAGCGGAGTCGGCGGCGAAAAAGGCCATGACTATCTGTTTTCCGGAAATTTTATTCCCGCAAAAGCTGGTATTTATAAATTTACTGTAAGAAGTTATATCAAAGAAGAGCAGGAAGCAGCTTCGCCGGTTGATTTTGTTTTTTACAGCTGGGCGGTAAATAATATTGGAACTGTTGTTAAGCTTCCTTCCGGTTGTGAGATGAATAATTATTTTGGTGACGGAGTGTTGATTGTTGCTCCGCAAAAAGAGCAATTTATTAATATTTTTCCCCGCTTGCGCCAAGGTGCGCTGCACGATATAAAAGGCCCGATAACTGCTTGGGGAGCTTATCTTGCTTCCGGCAAAGATTTGCAAGGAGAAAATATTTTGGTGCAAAAGGTGGTAAAAAAAGCCCATGAAATTGTTTCCCGGAAATTAGAAAATAAATTAAATGAATTTCACGGTTTGATCAATGATTTTGACAGGCAGAAAAAAGAAATAAAAAATCTAAGTGACAAAGAATTAAATTGCTTAAATAGCCTTTATTCGGATATCAAGTCGAATTTAATCAGCCTGAACCGTTACAGAAAAATGCTTGCCGATATCTTGCCGGAAGTCAAAGGAGAAAGGTTGCGGCGAAGAATTTTTATGGCTTTAGAAATTGGAGCCCGCTTAAGTGGGTTTATTCACTACGCATTTGGGATGAATGTTGGAAGTTCAATGGATTCTCTGTCGCTGAAAAAATTTAGCAAAGATATTAAAATAGGTTTTGAGGAATATTTAAAAGCAAAAAAGCTAGCCGTTAGCATATCTATTTCTGTAGATAAAGTCGTGCCGGAAGGAGAAATTTTTACCTATCGAATCCTTTTTGAAAATATATTCTGGAATATTGTTTTTAATGCCGTAAAATATAAGGCAAAAAATATAAAAATTAAAATAACTATTGACAAGCAGTCAGCCAATATTATAACCTCAATAAGTGATGATGGTATCGGTATTCCACCCGAAAAATTGCATTTGCTTTTTAAGCCGGGAAGCAGGATTGAAAGAGATTCTCTTAACGGGATTTCCGGCACAGGATACGGATTATCTTCGATAAAAAGCCAGCTTACTAATGTGGGAGGAAAAATTTTTGGTTATAGTGAAGGTGAAGGTAAAGGGACCTGTTTTGATTTTCATCTACCCTTTAATTCTCCTTTGCCGGCCTGCCGCCAAAAACAAAAAAAGGAAAAAATATTGGTTGTAGTTAGCGGCCGTTCAGCTTCCGGGCGGTCGGTCAATTTAAGAAAAATTGCCGGTAAGTATTTTTTAAGATATGTTAACCCTGGGTTTGCTTTAAGGGCTTGGGTTAGTTATTTAGAAGAGAAAATGATAAACAGTGGCCGAAAAAGATCAGCGATAGTAATGGATAATTTTAAAAAATTTTTTGCTAATGATATCGATTATAGTAGTGAGCCGATAAAAGTTTGGGGTAAAGATGTTTCTCTTTTTGATGAAGATGGTTTTTCTTTGCGTCATAAGATAAAAGGTAAAATTGAGACAAATTCCAGCCGTTTGAGTTTTTTGCACAGTTTATCTTCACGCTATCCGGAGATAAATGAATATCTGTGTAACTTTTTTTGCAATTTAGGCCTACAGGAGTATGAAAAGAGTAACTATAATGGAGTTGCCATTAAAAGAACTTACCCTCTTTCCGGCAAAGAGATTAAACAAGTTGAGCAAAAAGGGTTTAAGTTAGTTCAAATCTATTTGAAGGTTTCTCCGCGAAAACAAGCTAGTCGTTTGACCAGTATTCCCTCGGAAATTTTGTGGGTAGACGCCTTAAGCGGCTGGAAAGAGCCGAGTTTAGAAAAAGTTGATTTAGTTGTTGATACCGATGATAAAATGCCGGCTGAGGTTGGCGAAAAAATT
>JAGYMG010000098.1 GCA_018400675.1 bacterium | reverse complement strand
ATATCTTTGATATATCCTGACGCTCGGTTATGCCGCCCCTTCACCCACAGACCGCCCTCAATCTCAATCAAGATCCTGAACGCAGGGACCGCATAATCTGCCCTCCACCGCCTGATCGGGTGAAACCGGTACTCCGCCACGGCGTCCGGGAAGACAGTTTGTATTTCCGGAAGAAAGTTCTTCTCTTTTTGTTTTGCCATTATCTACTCCTTGAAATTGTCTATACCGCCCCGGGGAGTTGAACCCCGGAAAGCTCCGCCCGGATCTATGCTGATCGTCCCTCGGGTGCTGGCGGCCAAAAAAGGGGCAGGCGGGAGGGCCCGCCCCTATAGGATTCCACTTGCCAACTTCATGGCTGATTATTTTCTCCCCCTACCGGGGAGGATGGAGCCGCCGGGAGTCGAACCCGGTTCCTGCCGCTTCCCTTGCGGGTTTTAGCGGCAGTCGAAACCATTCCGGCCCCGAAAGTAACCCCGCCCGCTTGGTCAAGATCCGCACAGCGTTTCCGCAAGCGGGTAGGGTGCCACCTGATTCCCCGGTGGCCCGGTAGTGGTTCCCCTGATTCATCTTGCCCACCCAAGACCTCAACCATCACAGGTATAGGCCCCGTCTTTCCGGGATGTCAACCAAAGTTAAAAACTCAGGATTACTCCCGGTACACTGACCGGGGGCAGATTAAAACTTTACTGTGTTGCCCAGGGGGGTGCTCCTCCTGCGGCGGGTCCCTGCGCCTGAGCGGGGGCCTGGGGGACAGCCGGGGCGGGTACCGATCCGCCGAAAGCGGCGGCGGGGCCAGGAGCGGCGGGAGCCTGTACCTGTCCGGCAGGTTTCCATGCGCTGACATCGTTTCCGGCCTCATACTGACCTGTGGCGGGCTTAACTTTGACCTTAATGGTCAGAGTTTTTCCGATAAAAGAATCAGTGTTGTTTACCGACACCAGAGCGCAGGCATCCATTAGCGATCCCATTTCTTTCTTGCCAATCTCTTCGGCGGTGGAGTTGGGATTCTGGATAGTGATCATCCCGAAGACAACCCGCCCGGCGTACTGTGGCCCCAGGATTTTGTATTGTACATTCATGTACGATCCATTCCCGGCTTTCGTAGCCTTGACCTCAGCCTTCTCAATTTGGGCCTGATACCACCCGGCGGGGATGGGTTCAAAATTGTTGTCATTTTCCGGCAGCTCGTTCCTGTTAAAAGTCATTCCTAGATTCATTGTTGATCCTCCTCGATCTTTTCGATTTTATATGACGGTCGGCCAGGCTTGGCCGTGATGGCCTGGGATAGCAAGGCCTTGACCTCGTCCTTCTCGTTCCGGAACTCCCGCTTATCAATATCAGCTTTCCAACGGAAAACTCTCTGCAAAACGGAAAACGGGATTCCGTTCTCGGCGGCAACCTCCTGGACTTTTACGCTGTCCACCGTGCGGTTAATGCGGGTAGTAATTGTTGCTTTATATCCTCCTTCTTTGATAGTCTGCGAGCCGTCAGAGCTGGCGTCGATATTGAGGGTATCCGTAAGCATATCCTCAACTTCTCTTCTCTTAGCCATTGCCGCCCCCTCGGCGGCTTTGGCATCGATCCATTTTTGATAAAGGTTCACACTTCCCCCTTGATTTTCTCAAATATAGATGACAGATCGTCCGGTTCCCAGAAATCAAGTTTACCGCTCCGGTCTTTCGCTGTCCATATCCCGTCCGTGTCTGTCTGTAGAGCCCTTTGCCTCTTCCCCTCGCTGTCCATCTCGGCCCGCATGGCAAAGACTTCGTCAAAGTAAAACGGCAAGCCCTGAGCAAGCGTCTTTCCTGGCATCGATGGCGCAAAGAGCCGCCGCCCCTGTTCGTCCTCGCTCTTTGATAGCTTGGCAGAAAAATATACATTCTTCCCTTTGATATCCCGGAAAGCCCGGATGAGCTCCGCCATGATATCATTAGCCGCCCCGTAAGCCTGGCGTCCGTCTTTGGTCTTTCTCTTCTCGGTGGTCAAAACTACTTCCGCAATCTCGGAAATAGAATCCAGGGCCACAGTCTCGAACTGCCGAGCCTCCTCTGATTCAGTCACGAAGCGGAAAGCCTCGGTGAGTTCTTCCATGGATGCGATCTCGATATAGGGAATAGTTTTCCCCTGCAAAGACAGCATCCCGCCTTCCGCCGATAGAATCAGCGGGCTCGGTGCCGTTCCGATGAGCGTAGTTTTTCCCGCTCCGGCTTCCCCATAACAGAGAACCTTGATTCCCGATACCGCAACCTCGGCGGTATTCAACAACTTAATAGCCATTCACTCCTCCTGTGCCCGGTCAGCTTTGCTAGTTGGGCTTTTGATCTTAGTAATCCTAACACGGATTACACTCTTTTGTCAATAGGGGGTTGCCCCTATTTTTATCCCGGTGGCGGAATCGAACCGCCTGTACCTTTCCAGGGTAGGATTGCTCCCCCTGCCCTGCCCGGCCATGCCAGGCCTCGCCTCGCCTGGCCGCGCCTTATCCCCACCGCCGGGCGATGAACCCGGCTG
>JAGYMG010000097.1 GCA_018400675.1 bacterium | reverse complement strand
CGAATGCTTATGCTGCTTGGAGTTTAATCCAGCAAGGAGGAGTAGAAGAATTAGATGAAGCCAAAGAGGTATTGTCCGGAGATATTGAGAAAATAATCCAAACTATTGAAGCAGACAACTCATTGCTTGCCAATATCCGGATATGGGTTAAGGAATTTTATTCTAAAGGAAAATGGTGGAGCAGCTTTAAAGAAGCCCGGGAAAGCTTCATAGAAGATATTCGCCGTATGGGAAATCATTTAGGTTTATTTGGCCAAGGACGCCGTATTTACAATGAGGTTGGAAGAGCCGGCCCAATAACGGTAGAGTACAGAATATTGGAAGCGGCAGATGTTCCTGCTCGTTGTAATGACTTGTCGGCAATTGATTTGCCTTCTGATGGTAACCATCCGTTTCTTTACCGTCTCGCCCCGGCTGAAGCAGGTGTTGCTTATGAGTTAGCTCACGGACAGCAGGAAGTTATGCTTACCTACTTGCTTTTGAGGGGTTATGGCTGGGATGCAGAAACCAGCTGGAATATGATAACAGAACCGGACGGTGTAAGCCAGGTAGAAGAAGTTGCGGTTGAAGCCGGCGAGACCCTTTCAGAAATGCTGGAGGAGAAAGCCCGGGAATACGGAATATTTCCGGATAATCTGGTTCCTTTAACCTTTATGCTCAACGGTTTGCCTAAAGGTTTAAGTTTAGATGAGCCATTTGAAGAGTCCAGGGAGTTGATTTTATGCAAACCTATGGCCATAAATTGGCGGAATGCGGCTTATGTAAGTTATTACGGGGAGAATCTATTCATCCCTGATAACATACTTAGCGAGCTAACTTTTATGCAAAGAGTATTGGATTTAGAATATAATAATGTACATTTCAGAGATGAAGAAGGCAAAGTACATTCTATAGATAGCAGTTTAGTTGAGGATATATTGGCCGAAAGGGAAGTAGAAGTAAGCTATCAAGGAGGCAAATATAACCTTCCGGTTCAGTCATTGAAAAGGTATCCGGGGCAAGGGGTATTTGACTTTGCTTTTGATGATGTAGAAGTAGAAACTCAAAACGGCCAAACAGCTTATGTTGGCAGAAATGTTTTACCGCTTAGAGACCCGGCACATTCATCACAGCCTTTGGATAGAAACCAGGCAGAAAAGATAGAGGATACCCTCGGGGGAAATAGCCAGGATATAATCGGCCAAGAGAGTATAGATGTTCCTCAGCAAGAGGCAGCTGAGATGCTGCGAGAAGCCGGATATGATGAGGCTGCCAATATTCTTGCCAATTCAAAAGTTATCAGGGCGCCGCCTGCCTTGGCAGCAGAAATCGAAGAGTTCGAAGAAAGAGAAGGTATTAAAATCCATGCCCTTAATACAGAGATTAATAATACCTATATAATAGTAGTTGATGATTCCCGCTTTACTCACACCCTTCTCCATGAAGCTTTTGCTGCTTCCGGAGATAGCTGGCAAGAAGCAGAGGATAAAGCCAAAGAGCAGATCAGGTTTATATTAGATAGTAAGAAAGTAAGAGATAGATTAAAGGTTAATATCTTACGAGAAATATCTCACGATCCAGAGTCCCTTACTTTAGTTTTGGGAAGCATTAAAGATGTTTCTTACCGGGTGCGGCGTGAAGCAGCCGGTTCATTGATTGCTCACCAAAAGCCTTTTGTAATGTGGATATTGGAAGATTTAGCTAACGGCGAGATAGATATATCAGGGAGCAGTTTAAGGGCAGCAGAAGAACAATCTAGATTGAGAAGTTCATCTCAAGGATATCTCCAGGATTATATGCAGCCTTTAGATATAGTAACCGAAAATTTAACCGGAATTGTAAAGGATAATGAAATACCGGCTCAAGCAAGGATGCGTTCCTTGGAGTTGTTGTACAGGTTAGGGGAGTATGGGCATGTGGTGAATGTAGCCGAATATTCCGATGTTTCCGATGAGTTAGAAGAAGTTGCAAAAGGGTTTAAAGAAGCTTTAGACGAAGGTTATGGAGCGGACGGATACGGTGCTGCTATGTTAAGGGGAGTACACAGTGAGATGATTAGCAATGCCCGCGGCTCTGTTCTTGTCGAGAAGTTAATAGCAGAAATATCAACCGATGGAGAAGTTGTTGGCTTAGATGAGTTAGGTGAGATAGACAGAGAATTATTCAGAACAGCTAAACAAACTATATATGACGGCTGGGGCAAGGAAGGCCAGATAGAAAGGTATATTAAATTCTACTTATCCGATTCGCTTACCGAAGAAGAAAAGGCTGTTGTTTCAGATATAGTTGTAGATATGGTTGGCGCGTTTGCTCCTGATAAGTTTTCTGTAGAGGATAGAGAAATCTGGAGGGAAATAGCAAGGAGCATAATAAGGTTTGAGCCTCTTTATGAATATGTTAAGGCGGGAATGTTTGACCCCGGCGAAAAGGATGTTTATCTTTTTGTTCCTTCCGGGGTAACAGAAAGTACGGTGCGTTTTATTTTATCCCATGAGTTAGCACATTATTTTGGCAAGAGAGGGTTAATGCGGACAGAGGATATGCC
>JAGYMG010000096.1 GCA_018400675.1 bacterium | reverse complement strand
CACTATAGGCTGATTAATATGGGAAAATTGGTCACCCTCAAGAATATTACCTTGTGCATCAAAAGCAGCCGAAGAGTGGCTATTATAAATACTTTCCGGCATAGTTGGATCTTCTAAAGCTTTTTGTGATTGGATAAGTTTTTCTGTTTCTTGATTATAAACCATATTCCAACCGGAAAAAACTCTTTGGGTATCTCCCTGCTCTTTTAATAAATTATCAATTTTGGTAATTTCACTGTCTATATTACTTAGAGCATCCTGGCCGGAAATATTATCTTTCATCCCAATTAAATAATTTCTTTGCTCTATTAAAGATTCTGTAGCAACAGACTGTTCTGAAAAAGACCAAATGTTATTATTACCTAAATTTATTGTTGTCCACCATATCCGCATCCCGTTTATTGATTTGGCTTCTTCATAAAACCCTGATGCATTAGCGCTTCTGGAATCCCAACTTACGCCTCCTGGATTCCAGGAAAGATGATAAGAAGCAAAATAAAAACCTCCTACCATATCAATTTTTCCTTCCTCAATTGTATAAGGAAACTTGGCTTCTAAAGCAATCGTCGGGCTGTAACCGAAATGTTTAAAAGCCGGAGTAGATTGGATTATTCCTTTTAAATTAGAAACACTTTCTTGATGATAGATATCATGAGCTAAATTATGCATGCCGCTTACAATCTGCCACTGGTAGCTTACATCCTGGCTTTGATAATCTTCTAAAGCCTCTTCTAATTGATTTAAGTTGAGACTACCGTCTGAATTAAAATAGTCATAATCTTCATAGCCGGAAGTTCTCTCAAAAGCTTTAGCTAACTTAATATTATGCTCAAGATTTCCATCGATGATTTGTAGGGAATCTATACCTTCAAAAGGGCTAATTTGAGGCATGAATACACCTTGAGCTCCAACCTGCATAGCCATATAGCTGTAAACATCTCTTTTTCCTTGAGAGTAACCGTAACCGCCTAAAGTTAAAGTATCAAGGCCGGCATTTCGCAAAGAAGTAGCTGTATTATTGATAATTGAAGCGAATAAAGAAGAAGGTTTTCTAGTTTCAAAGGCTATTTCTTTATCAGATTGTAACCCTAATCTATACTCTTTTGCTAAATAAGTTGAATCTAAAGCAAAAGCTCTTTTCCAGGTATCATTCCAATTATCATAGCCGGGCATTCTGCTTATTGCCCAATCAGCAGTACCCCTAACTACACCGGTAATTGCTGTAGTAATTGCTGCTTCAGTTAAGGGAGTACTTATGCTGCCTAAATCGATATTTTCCCCAACCCAATTTTCTCCATAAGCTATTCCCAGAGAAAAAACTCCGTCAGCAACTCCACCAACAATCATACTGCTTAAGCTGGGGTCATAAACAGCCATAGCAGTATCTAGCATATCTTCTCTTTTACTATCTGAAAGACTCTCCCAATCAGTATGAGTTTGGCTGTAAAGTTTTCCTAACTTCTTTTCTTTGCCCTCCCTATCCATACTATTCCATCCGGCTATTGGAGTATTAATCCGGCTATTCAGATAAGTTGCCCCCATCGAACCTACAGCTGAACCGATAGCTTGTGAATAAACAGGTTTTAAATCAAACTGAGTTTCTCCAATGACTTCAATACTAGAACTAATAATATCTCTTGCGGTAGCAGGAATATTAGCTACAAAACCTTGGTTGGCCACGCTGAAAGCATCAGACCAGCCGGTATCCCGGCCCATAGTTTTTTTATACATCTCAAAATTCTTGGCATGGCCTTTTTTACCGTCATAATTATCTAAATATTTATGATAAGACTTGCGAGCATTTATATCTCCTTCATAAGTCTTATATCCGCCTAATCCTGCAGTAGTAAAATTCTGGGTATATCTTCCAACAACTCCCGAAGCTACAGAAGCTAAAGCATCTCCCCATTCATTATCGAAACTTTCTGCAATAAAATCATAAGTTAAAACCCCGGCTGTATTCGATAAAGCTCCAACTGTCATCCCTTTTAAGCCGCCGCTGATATTGCCGAATGACCCCATACCCATTCCGCCAAAAGCTGCTCCTCCTGCTACAGCTCCTATTATCCGAATGTTTTGAGTATCCATCCCTAAGGTTTCGCCTATTCCGGCCACACCGGTCATAACTCCGCCTAACATTATGCTGTTTCCCAACTGGCCGACTACACTGGTAAAGTTAGGAGCGGTCCAGCTTAATCCACCAATCTTAAAACTGCTATTAACAGCTGCATCACTGCCCCAACCGATACCGCCTAAAACAATTGAACTGCCTACAGTAATAGCTAAACTCTTTAATGAAGCAGATTGAATATCAGAAACTATATCATCAACTGTAGCCGCATTGTCATCAAAAAGAGCAGAAGCCTGGCTCCAATGAGCTTCAGCTCCTTTGATTTTTTTTGCTTGTTCATCTGTTAATTTCGTGTAATTAGATAAAGACAAAGAGGTTGATACCGCGGCAAATCCGGAAAATTTATCTTGAAAATCTTTTTGGGAATAAACTATTTCTTGACTATTACTTGTT
>JAGYMG010000095.1 GCA_018400675.1 bacterium | reverse complement strand
ATAAACAAGAGCTATATTATTTTCTACAAAGTTAATAGTAGAATTAACAGCACAGTTATATCCTTCTCCACTAGCGCTGCCTGTAACATCTAATCCCTCATTACGTTCATTAATATAATCCTGAGCCGAACCTACCTGGTCACCCATATTAAAGAAGTTACCCAGGTTAAAGTATGTATCTGTATATGTACCGTTATCTATACTAAAGCTATCAGAAGCAGTTTCGAAACTGTCTGTAAAGTAATCAGATGCATCTACCAGAGGATTAACTACCGGTGCATAAAAAGCATCTTGGTTATCTATAAGAGCGTTTCCTCCGATATAATCAAATCCTAAGTTATCGTCTAACCAGTTACCATACTCATATTCAGTATATTCAGATACTGCCCCGTCAAATCCTGATAAGATAGCTGTCTCTATATCGTTTCCTTGTAACAAGCTGTTTACTGTTCCTAAAGCAAAATCTCCTATACCGCTGTACAAAGCCCAACTATTATCATCAAATACAGGCCCTTCTAAGGTTAAGACTATTCCGCCGTCTATTTCCTGTGTGTATGTCTCTGTATCTGTTGCCCAGTCTATTGTTAATCCGTCTAAGTATCCGTTTATACCGGCATTAGCAGTCGTTCCTAATACATAAGCTAAAGCATCGCCTGTTGTCATATTGGTGTTTTCAGGCATATCTATTAAACCGGTCATTGTTCCTAATCCTACAGGTATATCTACTATCGGTGATAATACCCCTTGAGCCAACTGGGTTACAGGATTGTTTATTAATATATTGTCGCTTATATCTGCTAAGGATATGTTTCCGTGTACATCACTTAAACTCATTACGGCCTGAGTTGCACCCTGAACTACGCCTCTTAATCCAAGGTATTCTGATATCTCACTAACTTCGTCAGGTAAACTTAATCCTGATACAACATATAAACTCATTGCTTCCCGTGAAGCTGCTTCTCCGATTGCTCTTGGGTCTGTGAATTCATCGGGTGTTAATCCGTTTAACTGAGCCATTGGTACACTCCAAAGACCGTATCCGGCATTCGCAAAATCTTCTCCGGCTGCAGCAAAATCTCCGGTGATTACATTTATTACACCTTCACCGGCATTCCTTAAAGTATAACCTAAATTATAAAAACTGTTATCTGTAACATTTCTGTCTATTATTACTAAATCATTACCATTTATATCTACTGTTAAATCAGCCTGTTCATCATTGATAAATCCTTCAACCAAATTATAAGGTGCTGCCAATAAAGACTTTCCGGCATCAGCTACTATAGATATTCCTTCTTCTACGAAACTTAAGTTATCACTTGCCGTTGTCTGTTCAGGTACGGCTATTGCTGATAAGTCTGATAACATATCTGTCCAGCCTTCTAAGCTGTACATATTGTCTGTATCTACTCCTAAAGGTGCTACGATTGTTCCGGCTAGCCCGTCAACTATTCCTGTTAATCCGTCTTCTACAACCCCGTTCCAATCAAAGGTTACTGCATCAGCAACTAACTCGCCTGTACTACCTAAAGTATATCCAAAGTTATGTATCATTGAATCGTTAAGTTCGCCGTCTCCAAATCCGTCAATAATACCTTCACCTAAGTTTTCAAAAGGTTCTATGGCTACTGAATATCCTAAGTCTAATAAGTCTCCTCCGAAATCTAATGTTCTGTCCCATAAACTAGGCTCAAGTATTTCCTGCTGTTCATAGCTTAATCCGCCTAATAATTCGTTATCTTGGTTAAAATCAAGTATGTCCTGACTTTCAGATACGCTCATATCTTCAAAAGATGTTATTGAGGTATCTATATTATTATCTGTTATATTACTATCACTTATATCTAAACTTAAGTCTGTACTGTTTGTATATGTATCATTTGAAACGCCTACTCCTGTAGTAGGATCAATTACAAAACTATCACCCAAATCAGCTGTAAAATCATCGTTTGTATCCATTGAATCAGGTAACACTACGTTTGATGTATCAAGATTATCAGGTTTAGGGTCAACTGTAGGTGATTTAACTTCTACATTATTATTGTTATCAAAAGTAACAAAATCTCCATTACTGTATGATGTGTTGTTGTTTGTAGTTGAAACATCAACTGAACCGGAACTTATATTATTATCTGAGCTGGAAATATCATTCTCCCAGGAATTTCCGGAAACAATTATACCGTCATTAGTTATACCTACATTTCCATCACTGTTAGGAAGTACAGTTACATTAGAACCAGAACCGTTATATCCAATATCACCGTCGCTTATTCCGGTAACATCTCCTAAATAAGATACTCCTGAACTTATGCTGTCTCCTATAAAATCGGCTGTATCTAAGGCAAAGTTACCTACTGCGCTTAATCCGTCTAAACAGGCATCTCCTATTCCGCCGAAATCTATACCAAAAGTCCAGTCAAACTCTCCGGAAGCACCTTCAACGTCTACGTCGGCTAATTCAAAGTCAGAAGAGTTTTCAGGAACAAGAGCTACCCCGCCAAAATCAAACTCTAATTCTTTGCCCGG
>JAGYMG010000094.1 GCA_018400675.1 bacterium | reverse complement strand
CATCCTCAAAGTTGCCCGGATGATAGCTGATAAATCAGTAACAGCCGGCCCGGCAAAAATAGTGCAAGCCAGCCCCGCCGCCCAAGAAGCTTTAAGAGAAGCCGATGCTATTGTCTATAGCATTACCACCTTAGAGTCTAACATGGGAAGCGCTTTAATTATCAAAGGCATACAAGAGGCAATCCGGCAAAACAAAAAGGCGGTTAAAATACTTCTAGCCAACCCCACAGTTGAAAACGACCCCTGCGTCAGAAAAGACAAGCAAGGCAGGCCCTATACCAGCGCCGATGAACTGCTGGAGCGGGTATACCGTTACCTTGCAAATCAGCTTTTGCATACCTACCCGGAACTGGAGTGGGCAGGAGTAGAAGATTATCTCCATTATATTGTAGGCAGTCCGGAAAAATACCCTAACTTAGATAAAGGTAAGCTCTACATTCCTTTTAGGCCTGATAATATAAGCAAAATCACCCAAGGCAAGGTTAAACCAATACCTTTAGATATAGAAGACAAAACCCCTACGCCAAAAGAAAAAAGCGACTACACCGGCTACGAAAACGAGTTCGGCTTCTACAATCCCGGCTTAATCAAAGAAACAATCCTTGCCTTGTGGGCAATGAGGCAGCAACGGTTGGAATTAGATGAGTTTGTTGAGAAATTTGTTGCAGCTGCTATTGGAGAGACGGAAAAATCAACTGAGTTTGGCTCAAAGGCATTGTTTGATTTAGTTTATCGCCTTCACGATACCCATTTTGTGCCGGAAAGGCTGCTTCTTTATAGAACGAGTAATAAAGAGCTGGATAGATGTTTTAATGGCTTCGGGTTAAAAGATGAAGCTGATATGCAGAAGAGGATCAGCCGGATAAGGCAAGTCAATCCAATTACTCAGAAAAATATTAAAAAAGTCTTTATCTTTGGCCGGGGCCCTATCGGAGGAGATATTAACTTGACCAGCGTTGCGTTGCAGAAGTTAAGGCAAAATTATCCCGGGGCTCAAATTATATTTATAGGAGATCCTTTGCTTAAACAGGTATTCGAGGGTGGCGCTGACAAGATTGAATTTGTTAGCCTAAGGTATAAAAAATCGGCTTCTTTGGATGAAAAGATACAGCTTTATTTTGATGCTTTAAAGATATTAAAAAACCATAAATATAATAAGGAAAATTCTATCGTAGTTGATATCGGCTCTCATATATTATTTCATGGTCTTCTGCCAGTTGCAGAGGAAGATAACTACTATTACTTTGAGATGGCAACCCCGGATGAAACTACCTTAGGAGCTCAGATTGATAACTGGTCAAATACCTTAGTTGGCCTTTCAGAAGAGAGGCCTGTTTATGCGTCTGTTAATTTGCCTTCAAGATATAAAAATGCCAGTGAGAATTTATTTGAAGAGCTTGGTTTTGGCGGAAATGAATATGTGGTTGTTGTAACTTTTGGGACAGGAGGAGATGAAGAAAAACAGATATCGGTTCCATTTGAGGCAGATTTAGTTCAATCCCTTTTAGCCAGAGGAGCTAAGGTCATAATCTCTAAGGGTGCTCCGGTAGAGAAAGAGAGAGTAAGTGAGATAGCCGCAGAGTTGCAAAATAGAAGCGTTGGGGTTAGAGAACTCGAGGTTAAAGTTTTAGAGGATGGAACTATTTCCAAAATATCTCTTCAAGGCCAAGATACTTCTCAGGTTTTAACCCTTGATTGCGATCTTGGTATGTTAACTGCAGTTATAGCAAAGAGTGACCAGCTGGTTTGTTATAGTTCTGCGCCTAAGCAGATTGGGGGCGCTTTGCGAAAGCCGACTACCGTAATTTATCTAAGAAGAGCGGCTGCGGTAGATAAATGGGTTCCCTATGTGCCAGAGGGCATTGTGGAAGTAGTTAGGGTAGCTCCCGAAGAAAGAAATAATGAAGCGGGAATTTTAAACAAAGTAATGGCATCGGTGAAAAAATTACAGCCGCAGATGCGGTTAGCCCCTATAGCCGGGGTACAAGTAAGCGCATTAAGAGGTTTTGTGGAAGATAACGAGGCGGGCAGAGAAGCAATGAAAATTTTTAATTTTGAAGATCGAGACAGTATTCCTTTTACAGTATTATTCCGTGGCAAAGCCTTGGCTGCTATAGCAAAAGATATGAATTCTGGTCTATTTAATAAGTTTAGAGAACAAGGTAAGAGTGAGATTACCGGTAAGAGTGTTTCAATAGCTTTTGGAGGAGATTCATTTGAGGATAAAGAAGCGGCAAGAGAAGTTTTACAAAAAATGGGAAGATATGGCGGCATGGGCATTAAAATATTACTTGAAGGAACAGGAAGGCAGGAGGGCTTAAGCAGTGAAGAGCTAAAAGAGATTTGGCAAGATATAAGAAAAATAATTATCGGAGCAGGTGTATCTGAAGGAGAAACCGGCAAGATTCTTATAGAAGCGATTAAAGAATATTTAAAATCAGTTGGGTTGGGTGCTGTGGAATTATATCAAGCGCGTTTCCCCGGTAAAGATGCCGGCGCTATCGGCGCGGTAGCTAGTATAATACCGGAAATGAAAAAAGAAGCTGCTA
>JAGYMG010000093.1 GCA_018400675.1 bacterium | reverse complement strand
AGTAATCGGGAGGCGCAAAACCACGGGTCCTAAATGCAAAAAAATCAACAAGAGTTAACGTTTAACGGATAGCCGGGTTGCCGAAAGATAAGGTGATCCGGGTTTTTAATATACGGATAAACACAGATGAAAAACAGATTAACAGAGATTCATTTGGGGAAAGGGGGAGTTTTTAATTCTCCTTATATTATATATAGGTGCAATAGATAATGAAAGTTAATCAAATTAAAAATAAGGACTTTGCCGAATCAGGGGTTTTTAACGAAACCCAGAAAGAGCGTTTTAAACCCTGGATGAAGGTGGTAGCCTGTGTAGTTATTTTTTGTTTTCTTTATCAGGATATAGTTAGGGCAGCATCACCTGCGCCGGTTTTAGCTTACGGAGCTCCTTACCAGCGTCCGGCCGTGTTGAAAATCGGCACACAACAGTTTAACCAACTTCCCATCCCTGAGTTGATTAGGTCAACACTTCTTCAGGCAAGCTCGCAAGAAAAACCTACTCAGGTCCAATTTCCTTCCGGCAAGGTTTTAGAGATTCAAGACCCTTCGGCTTTAACTCCCGGTAAGATTAATCACCTTTACAGCCTTCTCCAGAAGAAACCCTGCGGGACTCAATCTCTTTATGACTACTTGCATTTAGCGGGCGGGCTGCAGAGTAAAAGTTATGTATCCAGTATCATCTTTTCAATTGATTTGGGAGAAAATCCTGAAAATTTTGAATCCGGCCTAAATACAAAACCGGAGGATTTAAAAAATTCTCTTTATGCGATAGAGAAGGCTTCAAGCCTTTTAGGAGAACCTTTAAAAGCGGTTAAGCTAAAACCTTATTTTTTCGGAAATAAATTAGCTGAAATTACTCCCTTTATAGCTCATTTTAAATACGGCCACTATGTTTTGGTTAAAGAAGTAAGTGATAGAAAAGTGCATCTGGTAAGCAACGGAGAAGATTTGGTTTATAATCAAAAAGACTTTCAGGATAAATTTTCCGGTTATGCCGCTGTTTCTTTATCCCGCCTGCCGTCGGATTATATTAAATTATCCAGCCAGGAAGCAAAAAAGATAAAAGGAGCTGAAGCCCATTGGAGCCAGGCTTCCGGGATGCTAAGCGATAACGCGGCACAGGTTGACGATATCACTTCAGATATAAAATCAGCTAACCTAAAAAGTTTAGCGGTAAATGTGGGCAGCGCATTTGTGTTTGGCGGAATGAGCTGGGGAAGCACAGGCGGCAGTACTTTTTCAATTGGTCAATTAGGTTGGTCAATGCCTAATTTTGGTAGTGTTGCTTCATCTTTAGGAAATTCTATGGCTTTGGGGGCAGTGATGGGCGCTGTAGACGGAATTGGCGATATTAAAGGTTGGGATACTCAAACTACCCGGATAGTAGGGGCTGTAGCCGGAGGAGCTGCTTTTGGTGGTTTGGGCATGGCTTCTTATGGTTCTTATGGAGCTGATTTTGCTTTCAGCGGCGGTCTTAAGGGAATGACTGTCGGAGCTTTATCTAATACAGCCAGTGTTTTAGCTTATGATTTGATTGTGGAAAATATGGATGATGAATGGGGCCAGGCATTGGGCTCTTTAGGCGCAGGTATTGCCGGAAGGTATGTTGAAACTTTTACTACCGCTGGTTTAGGAGGTTTTGAAGTTGCTGATGGTAGTAGGTCAAGCTGGTCGGATGCTTTCGATGAGGCTAATCAAAGTTTTATGGATAAATTTCCCGATGTAGCTCAAGATGCTATCAGCTCCAGTATCGAAGTGATAGGTGAGACTCAATTCGGCCTGGACCCTGTTTATTCACACGCTATCGGTTCTGCGGCTGGTTCTCTGGGCGTGAGTGCCTTTACTAAAGGAGATAAAGATTTATTTTCTTGGGAGATGGTATCAAATGGTTTAACCCAAGGAGCTTTGTCGGTAGGAACAGCTTATATTGAAGATTGGGTGGAAGAAAATGTCGATTTAGGCAGTTTCCAGACTCCTTTAACCGCGGCCATGATAACTACCGGCCTTACAGGAATTGCAGGCGGAGTATTCAATTGGGCTGACAACAAATGGGCTGGCGACGGTTCTTCTAGTTTGGCCGGCTCGATTATTGATAATACTGCCTCATCTCTAAAAACAGCAGGTTTAGATACTTTAACTTTAGGCGGCTATGGTTATCAAAAAGACGATAGAGATGCTTATGCTTATATGAGTATGCAGGTTGGCCCGCAAGGAGTATTTATGCCCCAGATAACTCCTTTTGACGGGATAGACGCTTTACAGATTATAGATGGAGATACCCAGCATAATATGAGGTTGGCTCAAGCTTTTCAGCAAACCAGTGGTTACGAGAATTATGATTATTTTGATACGGAAGGGAATTTAAACCAGAGCGCTTTAGAACAAGCTTTAGAAGATTATCAGGACCAGGATGTGGGTTATGAGTGGCAGGTTGTCCAGGGGATGCATAACTTAGGCCATGATTTTTATCATCAGCAGTCTATCCGGAATTTGATGTCGATTACCAAACCAGTAATAGATCTATTAGTCAGCGGATATAGGGATTTAAGGCAGATAAAAACTTCGCAATTGGGATTAGATTTTTCCGGGGTAAAATGGAATGATGCAGAGCTTCAATCTAAGTT
>JAGYMG010000092.1 GCA_018400675.1 bacterium | reverse complement strand
AGCGGCGCCAAAGAAAAGCCCAATAGCGGCAGGTTAAGCGAATAAAGGCTTGTGCCTTTATCTTCTGGCTGAAGCCCGGAAGTTTCAGTTAATTGAATTACAGCCTTGTCGCCAGGTTTAACCCACTCCTTTCCGTTAAACTCTTCGGCCTTAATCAGGTTATACCATTCGGTTGCTACCTCAAGAGCATATCTATATTTCTGCCCTTCAGGCAAACCTACATCCTTATCACCCGGCTTCATATGCCTGATTCCCGCTACCCGATTATTCTCATCTATAAATATAATCGTTAGCGGAATTGTTCCGAAAGGCATCCAGAACTTATGGCTAACCGGAATTTTATAAACAAACAACATTCCGTGCGCCGGCTTTAAAGTTTTTCTGCCGCTTAGCCCTTGCGCGCGCGTAGAATCTTTATCAGCTACCTCCACGGTAATAATTTGGCCACTCATTAAAACTGTCGCAACCCGCTCAGCTTCTCTTGCTCTCTTTTCTTCCTCTGCCTTGCGGGCAGCTTCCTCCTGTGCTTTTCTTTGCTCCTCAATCCGTGCGGCTTTCTCGTGTTCCTGGCGCGCGGCTTCTTCAACCCCCAACAGCCTCCTATAACTATCTAGCCTCTTTTGCTCTCTTTCGGTTAGGCCTTTCTCATTCTTTTTGGTTTGCAGCCTTTCGGTTTTCTGCTTTAACTCTTTAATTTTAGCCCGGGCGCTTTGAAGGAGCTTTTGCTTGTAGCCGGTTGAGGCGTCATTCTGCTCAATCCTGTTTAAGTAACCCTGGTACCTGGCTAAAGCCGGGGTTATATCCGCCGGGGCAATGCCTTTAGCTTTAAGCAGCTGCACTCTTTGTTTTAAAGTCTGGGGGCTATAGGCCAAGTAAGAGGCGCGCGGAGCCAGCCCCAGTTTTTCAAGAGATTCAATTTTAGAGATATATTTATCAGGCTTGCTTAGGTATCTTTGGGAGGTAGTGATTTGTTTTAATTTATCCGCTCCGGCTTGCTTAGCCTTAGCTGGCTGAGTTGGCGGGCCGGTTTTCTCAGGTAAGCGTTTCTTGGATGAATCTATGCGAGCCGATGCTTGCTCAGCTTGATCTTGCGAAGAAGGTTTTTTAACCTGCCCTTGGGAATCCGGTTGAGTTACTGTTCCTTTAGATTTTGCTGCTGCCGGCAGCTGAAGCTGCGTTTCCGGCTGCCTTGCCTTAATAGAAGGAGCTTCTTTTCCTTTACCGGGAGCGGGAGTCCGATTGTCAGAGCCGGCCGGGATGTCACCCGGTTTATCTGGCTGCTCAAGATATTTGCGGTAACCTAACCAGGCCGCTGCCTTAGCCTGGCCCAAGGTATCCGATACCCTGCCGGCTTCATTAAGCAGTTCATCGAACTTCTGCTCAGGAGTAAGACTTTTATTTTTAATTTCGCTGATGATTCTGTTCCTTTGGCTATTTTCATCAAGAGGAATATCGTGCTTTTTGGCAATGTCTCTCAGGGTCTCTGTCTTCGCATCTTCCAGAAGTTTGTTGAACTCTTTATCCAGATTAGTAAATTGCCCTTGCTGCGCTTTTTCTCTTAAATATTTAATTGCCCGCTCATCACTAAAGTTATTACTTATTGATTTCCTAATCTGGTCCTTTACATAACTTATCATATCCTCCTCAGATACACCGTTAAGATCAATTTTCTGATTTTCGGCAATTTCTTTGGCTTTATCTATAGAAGTAACTTCTTCAATAGCTTCTTCGATAAGTTTGGCTTTTATCTTACCCACCATCTCATTCACCGTCATCTCTTCGGTAATTCCCGCTATCTTATTCTCTACGGCGATTCGCTTGGCTTCGGCTAAGCGGGCAGCGTCTTTGGCCAGCCGGATGCGGATATCTCTCTCGTCCGTCGTCTCTCGTCCGTCGTCCATCGTCTGTGGCTTATCATCCTTTAACCGTTCCAGCTCCCTACGGGCGGATTCAATGATTATCTTTCCGGCTTGTTTTTTCACTGTCCGGCCGAATAAGACAAAGTCTCTGGTACCTTCTTGAGTAAAATAATCCTTTATCTGGATAACCGTAGCCGCTAAAAATCTTCCGATTTCCTCAAATATTACCCTTGCCATCTCTCTTTCATGACGCTCATTGGAGTTAAGCAAAGATTGTATATACTTTAGCTTTTCAGCGTCACTTTCAAGAGCCTGCTCGTACTTTTTCTTAAGTGACATTACCTCTTCAATCAAATCTTTTTCATTGGCAGAATGAACTCTTTTAGATTTGAATGATTCTGCAAGTTCTTTTGCCAATTGAACTTTACCATCATGACTAGAAGCAAAGTTTTTCAGTTCCGTCTCTAAAGTATTCAGGAGGTCTTTTAATTTATCTTTTAGCACTTTGGCCCTGACATTTGGAATTAACAATTCTGTCATACCCTCAAGCGCCTCTTTACCTTTGGCGATAACCTTTAAATCACTTTCCTCTATTAGATATAGATTAAAAGGATTGTTGAGCTTATGGATAAGCTTCTCTACCTCTTGCAAAGCATCCTTTACCTCCTCAAATACAGGGTTATCTTTATCCTTCGCTATAACTTTAATTGCTTCTGATAAAGTAGCTAATAATTCTTTATTTATAAACAACTGTTTCATTAAAAATCAAAAAACCA
>JAGYMG010000091.1 GCA_018400675.1 bacterium | reverse complement strand
ACTCCGATTAACAAAGGAAAGCTGTTGTGAGCAATTGTTTTTAATTTTTCAGGCTTGAATTCTCCACTTAAGAAAACAGCAATTACAGTTTGACTTTGAGCCACCGTAATAATTTTATGATACCTCTGGTCAACTAAAGGAATCACCACATTAGGTTCTAAGTTTGTTTCTGACGATGAAGTTTTCCTGACTATTGAAATTACACTATCTTCCTGTGTAATAGCTTGCCACTCTATACCTAAAATAGTAACCAAATCACCTTTCTTTAACTTTAATTCTTCAGCAGCTCCAGTACCATGAGGAAGCTTGATAATTATGCTCCCTTTATCAACAAACACAACTTCCTGGCCCAATCGGCTAACAGTTTCTACAATAGTTCCTTTATTAAGGTTTTTAACTTCAAGCTGCATAGGCAAATCATCCGGGGTAACACCAAATTCACCAGCTTTTATTAATAAGCCGTATACATTACCTTCTGAATCAACTATCTTCTGACCAAAATCTCCTTTATCAAATAATTCCCTTTCTATTTTCTTTACCTCTTCCTGCGTCCTGCCATTACCAAAAATTAGAACTCCCGATAGCTCTTCCACGCCAAATGGAAATATTTGATCGCTGAAGCGTGGAATTACAATAATCTTAGCAAGCCTCATAATTATATTGTAAGGTTGGTTGGCCTTTTGTAGTTGCTTAAGATACTCTCCTGCTTTTTGTGCGCACTCTTTATCTGTGAATACCTTGGTAGGAAATTTATCTATCCCTTTATAAATAGGAAAATTTTCTTTAAATACTGGGAAATCATAGAAGAACAAATGGAAATGTAAACTATTAACACCTGTTCCTCCTAACAAACCATTATGAAGTAATGTGGCCTGCCCATTATTTATTTTTCCTAAAAGTTGCTGCATATCAAAAAGATCTTGCGTTGTAACTAATTGCTGCCGGGCTACTTTAGGAACAACTACCATATGATACTTAAAAACCGGCTGACTATTCATTCCTATATACCAAATATCATGATCTAATTTTATTTCTTGAATAAAAAGTTCTGGGTTTTTCTCTTCATATAGTTTCGTTAAGTTAAATCCATTTTCATCAAAAGGAAACCTTGTGTCATTTTCCCTATGCCAACCATTATCAGTTTTAATATTTCTAGCATGTATATAAGATTCAAAATATTCAATCCCTCCTCTGCCTACCTGCTTTGTATCCTCTATTTCCTTAAGCTGATCCAAGCTAATTTTAACTCCTATCCTTGAAGCCTTCCCCATCTTCTCAAGCCAAATGTTTTGTAAATAAACCCTGAATCTTTCCGCTGCCCTATTATGAAAATCGCTCAATATCTTTCTCTGCTCCTCCAACGGCACACTAAGATTACCTTCTTTACTGCTTGAGGTATCACCCTTACCTAACCTTATATTCCGATACGGGTCACCATGAAAATCTGAACCAAGGGTAGCTAAAAGAGGTTTATCTCCGGCAAAAATACTTTGGTTAAGGCTTTCTATAAATTCTTTAACTTTTTGCTGTTCTTTGCTTGTTTTAACTCTTCCATAATAAGCTTCGACTCCTTGAATAACCCTTACCTTTGTACCCCCTATAGTTAGATAGCTGTATTTCTCAACTACAGAACCGGCTTTTAAAAGAGCTTCTCCGGCATCTTCTCCGTACATACCCTTCTGGGTAGGATGCGGCAGAACCACCAAAGCAGGAGAACGGGCTAAAATCTTAAACATCTTATCAGCATCAAGGCCGTTTTGTCCGCCCGGAAAAGAAACTAATTTTTCTGGGAAAAACTTTTCGGTGCATTCCTTAAAACTGCTGACCCCAAGCTTTTCACCATACTTTTGATAAAGCGCGATACTAATCTGATGGCGGTTAGGCGTCCTGGTAAGCTGCCTGGCAACTTCTTCTTTTTCTAAGGTTAAATCCAGATAGCTCTTGTTATGATGTATACGCATATCTTCGATACGCTGGCGGTAATTTTCTGCTAATTGCCGGCATCTACTAATAAGTTCCTGGCCTTGCTGGGATCCGTTCCTCCATTGTTTATACTGTTTAACCGTTCTAAAAGGAAAATACGCGATTATGTGGAAATTTTCTAGCCCTAAACTTTCGTCAACTAAATCAAATTCCACCCCAGGAATAACTTCAATGCCTAATACTTCCCCTGCCCTAAGCGCCTCTTCTATACCTTCAAAATTATTATGGTCAACTACCCCTATCGCATCAAGGCCGGCCTGGTAGGCCATAAGGACAAGCTGGCTGGGCACAAGAAGGCCGTCTGAATAAAGAGTATGGGCATGCAGGTCTATCCGGCCGGCAATCTTCATGTTTCTTTGGATACCGGCTTGCTTTAATCTCTTTAATGCTTTAATACGTTCGGGCCATCTATCCTGCCAATCCGGTACCTTCCGCCAATCCTGAGCAAGGAATAATTCATCGACAACCCGGTTAACCCCTTCATCTTCATCCTGCTTATGCATAGAGTCAAGGGTTTTGACGAGCTCGCCGGGGCCCTTGAATGCTTTGATCGCTTCTTTAGGGTTATTGATGGCAATCGGGTCCATCTCCGGAATCTGGGTTATGTCCCCGGTTATTGACTCCATAAAAAGGACAGGTTTATTGTCTGATTGCTCGTCTTCTCTGATATCAAGGTAGTTCCTCAG
>JAGYMG010000090.1 GCA_018400675.1 bacterium | reverse complement strand
AAATAGATCGCGCTCACTTCTTCATCGGAAAAAATAGTCTTATATAGTTCAGCGTTAGTGAAGCTTACCTGCTCAAACAGCCTTAAATCATCCAAATTGACTATCTTATCGTTACCCTGAATAATATTATGCATGTCCTTGGTAATATCGTAGAAATGAGGATCGGTGGGCCAGATTATATGCCACTCAAGCTCTATGTCGAAAAACTGGAGCAGCCCTCCTAAAGTCTTGAACATCTCAGCCACTCCGCCGCCGGCAAATGTTGCGTTGAAAGCCACTATCTTCTTTTTCCCGGCTCTTTTTAATATCTCAGCCGAAGATTTAATAGCTTCAAAGATATCATTAGCTTCTCTTTCACCTAATACCTGGCTATATTGATTATAATAATCTTCCAAAGAATAAGAAGAAGGGGCTACCTTATATTTAAGCATCGCGCGAGTTAAATCAGGATCATTTTGTGCGCATTTAACCAAGACTTTCACCATTCTATTCCAAAGTTCCGGATTATTTGAAAAATTATCCTTTATTGTCCTGACTGTCTTTTTAATTTGAGGGCTGGTTAATTTCGAATCCTCTTCAGCCTTAACCAATACCTCTTCTAGGCCAGAGATGCCTTCTAGAGACGAGGAACTTGATTTTTTTACGCTCTTAACTATATTTCTTTGGGCGTCTTTAGCCTTATAGAGAGCTTTATCAGCCTGCTTTATTAGTTGCTTTTTAATGTCATCTACTTCTAAAAGCTCTTGCCCGCTAACAAACGGATATACCGAAACTCCTATGCTTACAGTTACTTTATACCGCGAAGCAATGAATGCTTTTTCAATAGCGCTGCGCACCTTCTCGGCCAAAGCATGAGCTCCATTCAACCCGGTATCAGCAGCTATAACCACAAACTCTTCTCCGCCGTAGCGGCAGAAGGTGTCGGTTTTTCGAATTGTTTTTTTAGCTATTGCCATTACTTCTTTTAATACCCTATCTCCTTCCTGATGGCCATAGGTATCATTAAAATTCTTAAAGTGGTCTATATCTATCATCAAAAGGGATAAGTTATTTTTATTTCTCTTTACCCTCAATATCTCCTCCTCCAAGCGATTCTGGAAATAAAGATGATTATAAGCTCCGGTCATCCCGTCTCTTACAGCCAAAGATTCTTTCTGCTGCTTAAGCCATTGAGCGTAGATTCCGAATAATACAAAGGCAAGAGCTTCTAATCCTGTAAAATAAATATAAATTTTTCCGAATGCAGCGCTTTCAAGAAAATAATAAATAAGAAAACTATTAGCTGCGGCAAAAAATATGCCTAAACCCGCCCCCACTACTGTTAAATTAGAAGCCACCTTCTTAACCTGCTTAATGGCGTGATCTGTTGATTCTTTTAAAGAGCTGCTGGAGCTTAAAACTCCCGGCTTAAAAGTTAGAGCGTCTTCATAAAGAAGGTTGTAATTTATAGCGCTGCGTATCCAACTGAAGTCTGTGTTCATGGCGTTTACCACAAGCGCCTGCCACTGATTCTTATCCGAATAAACGGCTAAAGCTCTTTCTATAGCTTCTCTCAAGCTTGCGGGAGAATAATCAGAAAAAACAAACCCGTTGCCTTTTCCGCTTGAAGTGTCTAATTCTTTTATGGTATCAGCCAAGCCGCCAACCTTCCTTACGATTGCTATGGTTCCGTAACGGGAAGCCATCATTTGAGTTAGGCCACAAGGCTCATAAAGAGAAGGAACCAAAAACATATCCGCTCCCGCATATATCATCCGCAACGGCTTGCCGGATATAAATTGAGGCAAGACATAAGCTCTCCCCGGATATTCCCAGGGAAGGTTTCTTATTAAATCTATCGCTTCCTTATAGTATTCCGGGCCGGCAACAATTAGCTGCAGGTTGGGATATTGGTTCAATGCTTCTCTGGCAATCGGAGCGATTAATTCTATTCCTTTTTGTTGATCTAAGCGGGCGACCATCGCAACAACAACCGCGTTAGGGTCTTCTTTTAAGCCTATTTCTTTTTGCAAACTGACTTTATTGAGAGGCTTTTTCTCTACGGCGTCTTTGGATGAATAATTAAACTCGATTAAACTATCGGTACGCGGGTTGAAAAGATGATAATCTATTCCGTTTAATATGCCTACAAAATCTATTCCTTTATCTTCCAACACACCGCCCAGGCCGTAGCTGCCTTCGGGGCTTTTCATCTCTTCGACATGAGTTTGGCTAACTGTATTAGTTTTATCCGAATAAACTATCCCGCCTTTAAGCAAATTGAACTTCCCGTAAAACTCTAACCCGTGCATATTAAATTCTGAATCCGGTAAGCCGGTTTTAAAATACTCGGCTGCGGAATAATTTCCCTGGTGCCTTATATTGTGAACTGTAAATATACCTCGGCTGGCCGAAAAATAATCTTTATATTCAGAATCGGCCTTGATATAAACCATCGTCAAAGCCGCCTGCCAGTCATGAGCATGTAAAATATCGGTTTTAATACCTAAGCTTTTGATTGCCTCAAGAGCCCCGCGGGAAAGGGCTATCGACTGCTCAAGAGCCACCTGGTCTTTATAGGGGCGGCTGGTTAAATCAGAGTGCTCTAATGTGTAAATAGAGATATTACCCAGCTGAGTTATCTCTAAATTAAACTCAACAGCTCTGCCGCCGATATCGACTGGCAAATTGCCTAAATCTTTGAATTCTAAACTGCCTTTACCA
>JAGYMG010000009.1 GCA_018400675.1 bacterium | reverse complement strand
GGGGTTCATAGTAGAAACCGTTAAATACGGGCATCAAGCTCAAGCAATCCTGAAGACCGTTAAAGAAGGTAAGAGGGAAAACCCCGATCTTATTCTCTTGGGTCTTGTTCTGCCAGACATCAATGGAATAGAAATTTTAAAAGAAGCCAAAAAAGAAAAAGGGATATCTGATATTCCTTTTTTTTGTTTTAACCAATTATACTGACTCTGATTTGGAAAGATTAAGCCGGAAATTGAAAGTAGAAAAAGTATCTGTTAAAGACTGACTTTATTCTCTCGGAGTTGGCTAACACAGTCGAAGATTGGTTTAAAACAAAAAGAAAAAACAAGCAAGGGCAGAAGAAAAAAAAGTAGCACTTTCATAAAGTTTTTATATCTCTAAATCTTCTGGGGACAGGCCAGAAGCTTTTTGATTAATCTTTGGAGCTTGATACAATAAGATATAAGTCGAGTTATGATTAAAGAAGAATTTAAAAAAATTTCAGAATTTCTCTGGGAACTACCAGCTTCAACTAAGAGAGGCATGAAAGTCCCAGCCCGTCTTTATAGTTCTCCCGCTCTGATGGCTGACGTAGAAGAAAGAGCCTTAGAGCAATTAGCCAATATTGCGGTTTTACCTGGAATTATTAATTATGCTCTTGCTATGCCTGATATCCATTCTGGCTATGGTCCTCCTATCGGTGGCGTAGGAGGGATAGCATACCCCCAAGGCATTATCTCTCCTGGCTTTGTCGGCTTTGATGAAAATTGCGGTGTAAGGCTCTTAATATCAAACTATCAGTCGGATGACATTAAGGATTATTTAAAACGGTTATCTCTAGAAGTCCAGAAGAATATTCCTTCTGGTCTGGGGCAAGGCAGAAAAATAAAAATGTCTCAAGAGCAAATGGATAAAGTCTTGAAAGGGGGAGTGCCATTTCTTCAGCAACAGGGCTATGCTTTTCAATCAGACATTAGCCACTGTGAGGAGCAAGGCAGAATGCCTACCGCTGACGCTACAGCTGTTTCTCTCCAGGCTAAGTCCCGCGGCAGGGGTCAATTAGGCACCTTAGGCTCCGGCAATCATTTTATTGAAATCCAACGGGTCTCTCAAATCTTTGATAAAAGAGCAGCTGATGTTTTCGGTATTGCCCCGGATCAAGTAGTCATAATGGTCCATACTGGCTCTCGGGGATTGGGTCATCAGAATTGCAGTGACTATTTAAAAATAGCTGCTCAATCTTTAGCTCGCTATAAGATTAATCTTCCTGATAAAGAATTAGCCGCTTTACCGGCTGAATCCTCTGAAGGTCAGAGGTTTTTTCAAGCCATGTCAGCTGCTTCTAATTTTGCCTGGGCTAATAGGCAGATGATAACTTTTTATCTCCGTCAGGCCTGGCAGAAAATATTCGGCCAGGGAACAGAGCTTAATCTCCTTTATGACGTTGCCCATAATATAGCCAAGGTAGAGGAGCATGTTATTAATGGCCATCCGAAAAAAATTCTTGTGCATCGTAAAGGAGCTACCCGAGCTTTACCGGCTCATCACCCTGATTTGCCTGAAGACTACAAAGCTATTGGCCAACCGGTCTTGATCCCGGGCAGCATGGGGACCCATTCCTATATTTGCTTAGGCACAGAGCAATCAAAAGAAGCCTGGTATACCGTTAACCACGGAGCAGGCCGGATAATGTCTCGCCATGCGGCCATCCAGCGCTTTGCTTCTCAAGATATTATCAGTCAGCTCAAGGCAAAAAATATTTTTATTCAATCTCAGAGCGCTAAAGGCATTGCTGAGGAAGCGCCCCAAGCCTATAAAGACATTGAAGAGGTGATGAGGGTTGTTATTGGAGCTGGTCTGGCAAAGATGGTAGCCCAGCTTACTCCCCTTGCAGTTATCAAAGGAGAATGATAAGATAACACATCTAATCTAGCCAGTGTATCCCAGGAATAAAATTTTATTTCTTTTTTGCACTTGCTAATAGCTAACCTTAATGCAAAATAAATTATGACCATTAAAGAAATATTTGATTTAACAATTGAGATGGGCGTGGCTGCTGACTTCCGTGGTCAATCAGGCGTTCAAAAATTTTTAGAGAGGAAAAACAAAAAGTATCAAAAATTGTCTGATAAAGAGAAGGAGTCTTTTGATAAGGAAGCCCTGACCAATCCTTATCTTGACTCCCGTATTTATAATATTGCTGAAGACAAAGAGATTAAGAAGGTTATGATCGGCGTGGATATTGGTCCGGCTGAATTATTAATAGCCAAAACGCTGGCTGATATTGATTTAGTCATTGCCCATCACCCCTTGGGCAAGGGATTGGCTCACTTAGCTGATGTTATGGATCTTCAATGCGATGTCCTTAATTTCTATGGTGTCCCTATTAATATTGCTGAGGGGTTGATGAAACCAAGGATTAGCGAGGTGGCTAGAGGGGTCAATGGTGTAAATCATCAAAGGACAGTTGATGCTGCTCGGATTCTTAAAATTAATCTTATGAATAGTCATACTCCTTGCGACAATTTAGCCGCTTGCTTCCTAAGGGAAGTAATTGCCAAAGAAAAACCAGAAACCCTGGAGGAAATAATCAATATGCTTCAAGGGTTACCGGAATATAAAAAAGCCCAAGCTATAGGAGCTGGGCCTAAAATTTTTGTTGGTAATAAAGAGAATCGGACTGGCAAGATAGCCCTCACCGAGATTACTGGCGGGACTGAAGGTTCTCCTAAGCTATATGAGAAGATGGCTATTGCTGGTATTGGTACTGTTATTGGTATGCATATCTCTGAAGAACACAAGAACGAGGCTGAATCAGCTAATCTCAATGTTGTCATTGCCGGCCATATGTCCTCTGATTCGCTAGGGATTAACATCTTTGCTGATGCCCTAGAAAAACAGGGAGTAGATATTATTCCTTGCTCTGGTTTTACCAGGGTTTCGCGTCTTTAGCGCTTAACACAATAGCTGCCCTTATTCTCGGATAAGGGCAGTGTTCAAATCCGCTTTATCATATAACTCTCTTTCAAGCGGTAACCTAAGTGGCGGTAATAATCCCTAACGCCAATCCCGGAGATTATGACTATCTTTTCTATCCCCGGAAATTCTTTCTTTACTATAGCTGTTGCTGCTTGGATTAGTTTTTTCCCTAACCCCCTATGCTGGGTGGCGGATGACTTGTCGCCCACAGGGATCATCTGGCCATAGGTATGGACTTCTCTGATTATAGCTGCTCGTGCTAGGCAGGAAAATATTTTTTCTTGTTCTTCTTTCTCCCCCAGAACATTATTAATCCTCAGTCTTAACAAACCATAGAGCTGGGTTCTTTCTTTGTTCTCGAAACTTAAGAATATTTCTTTGCCCCCTGCGGCTTGGTAGTCTTCTCGCCAGAGCTTCATTGTTCTAAAGTCTGTTTTACTAATGTGTTCTTTTACTTCTCGGCAGCGGATACAGTGGCATCTTGTATTTTCCTTGGCCATGCGGGCTTGGACTACTTCTCGTAGATTAGAGGTTTTTACTCCGCCGGTAATTATTTTTTCCGAGGGGATGTCTCGAATAATACGTTGGATCCTTACCCAATAGGGTACTTTTTTCTTTATTCTTATTAAAAGATTTATTAACTCTTCTTTGTTATAGGGTTGGAATTTATTCTTTAGATACTCTTGATACAAAGGAGCTGTTTTAATTAAAGCCAGAGGGTATATCTTGAGTAAGTCTGGTTTTAAGCGGGGATCGGAAAAAAGTTGTTCAAACATTGCTGCATCTTTTTTAAGGTTAGATCCAAGCAGATTAGGCATCATTTGGTAAGACACCTTAAAACCGTTCTCTTTTAAGAGTTTCGTTGCTTTAATAATTGATGCTAAATCATTGCCACGGCGATTTAATCGTAGGATATCATCATAAACAGTCTGGACGCCTAATTCTACCCGGGTGATGCCTAGGTACCTCAAGTGTCGGATTTCCTCTTTATTAATATAATCAGGTCTTGTTTCAATAGTAATGCCTATAATACGCACTCCTGCCTTTTCGTTCTTTTTTTCTATTTCTTCCAAACTTTCGTTGCTGGTTACCCTTGGATGGGGGGTTGCCTCCTTGTCTTTATTGAATCTATCCTTAAGGTTATAACTGGTTTTCCCTTTAGAAAACAGATCGTTTTCGAGCTGTCCCTTTGAGATTTTCTTAAACTCATTAGCTGCTCGAAAACATTCTTTAATAAAGTGTTTCTGGTATTGCTTAGAATAATAACTCCAGGTGCCGCCAATAATCCTTAACTCTACTTTGTCTATTGGGTGGCCTATAGCTCTTAAGCTTTCCAGACGCATGCGTACTTGATTATAAGGGTCAAAATGATTGAGTATAGCTCTCTGAACAGCTGGTTCTCCTTTAAGGTAGCTCTTAGGTACGCCTTTTTCTGTTGGGCAATAAAGGCATTGCCCGGGGCAGGGGTAAGGCTTGGTCAAGACTGAGATATTAACTATACCTGAAAGAGAACGCACCGGCCGCGTTCTTAACAGGGTTTCAATATGCTCATTCTGCTTAATCTTTTTATTCTCGACTAATTGGCGGTAATGTGCCAAGAGTTGGATATTGTTAGGACAGTCAATCTTGTATTGTTTAGCCATTTCTCTCTTGAAGCTATCTAAAGCCGCTCGATCTTTTATGCCCCTTTGTACTAATGCTGATATAATTAAAGGAAAGAGATTGTTTTTTTCTTTTTTCATATTAAACTGACAAATAATGTCTTTAGATAAGCTGGAGAAAACTAAAAAGGTCTATAAACAGTATCCTAAATTATTTTCTGATAAAAGAAAATATTGCTGGCCAGAGCTGGTTTTTCTTTTTCAGGATTTTATTAAACCCGGAGATAAGATTTTAGACCTAGGTTGCGGTAATGGTCGCTTCTTTCCATTAGTTAAAGCAAAAAAAGCGATGTATCTTGGGATAGACAGCTCACCCGGCCTAATAGCTATTGCCCAGCAACAATATCCTCAAGCCTTTTTTCACATCGGCGATGCCCTTAATCTCTCTCTTCCGGATAAGCAGTATGATAAAGTTTATCTCATTGCTCTCTTACATCATTTTCTTACACCAGGCCAGAGAAATCAATGCTTAGGGGAAGCTAGGAGGGTACTTAAAGACAATGGCTTATTATTGCTCACGGTCTGGCATCCTCCCTTAGCCAGGCAATGGCAGTTGAAAAATAAGAAGTTGTTCTTCAGAAATCTCTTTTTGAAATTAACTGGCCGTTTAGGTTGGCGGGATTTTATAAAACCGTTAGACCAGCAGCAAACAGCGCCGGCTTATTATCATTTTTTCTCTCAAAAAGAATTAATCCGTCTGGTTAGCAAGCAAGGCTTCAAGGTTATTGAAACAGGGATAGCTGCCAATAAGACACATCACCGCTCTAATATCTATCTCGTAGCTCGTAAGTAAAAATCCCAAGCTTTAACGACTTGGGATTTTTCCTTTCTCTTTAAATACATCAAAATCTTGGAAAAAAATCTTTCTTCCTATTCTCTTTTCTGCTTCTTTGGCTACTCGAGCAACGGCTTGGTTTTCGTTCTTAGCCTTAACATGGAAATTAAATTCCTCACCGCAATTTTCATCAAAGCCTCTAAAATAAAAACTGTTTAGCTTTTTTTCATCCCCGCGACATTTTAGTATCTCAACTCCATCGACTTCAAAATACCTTCTCACTCTTCTTCCCTCCTAACTTTTTAAAAATCTAGCTATATTATATAATCTTTATTGATTTTTGTAAAGAGCTGTCTGTTCTCTTAATCTTTTCTTTCTCATCCATTCTCAGTTATAATCTAATATAAAGCCCTCGTAGTTTAACGGATAGAACACAGACCTCCGGAGTCTGAGATACAGGTTCAATTCCTGTCGAGGGCATTGGAGTCATTTAGTCTAGGATTCTTCTTTATTTTTCTGACACTCTTTTCCTTAAGTTATGTCCTTTTTCTCATAAAGATATTTTAATAGTTAAACAATATGTGCGGCATAATCGGCTACATAGGCAAAAAAGAAGCTCAACCTATTTTAATTAAAGGGTTGGAGCGTCTTGAATACCGCGGTTATGACAGCCTGGGTATTTGCCTTCAGAAAAACAACAAACTCCATATCCTCAAGAAAAAAGGCAGGGTTGAGGATTTTAAGCGGTTGCCACTACTGGCTAATATCCAGGGTAATCTTGGTATTGGCCATACGCGTTGGGCTACCCATGGTGTCCCTTCCCAGCTCAACGCTCATCCTCATACAGACTGCCATCAGAATATAGCAATTGTTCATAATGGTATTATTGAGAATTATCAATTACTCAAAAATGTTTTAATAAAAGAAGGGCACAAAATAGTATCCCAGACCGATTCCGAGATCATCGTTCATTTAATTGAAAAATTTTATCACGGCGATCTGGAAGAAGCAGTCCTTAAGACTGTTAATCTCTTAGAAGGTACTTTTGGTTTAGCGATAATGCATAAAGACAAAAATAATATTATCGCTGTTCGCAGAGGTTCGCCCTTGGCCATAGGCATTGGTCGGGGAGAAATGTTTTTAGCTTCTGATGTATCCGCCATGCTTGAACACACAAGGCAAGTAGTTTATCTCAAAGATAATCAGATGGCTGTTATCAGGAGAAACAGTTTCCAGATAAAAAACCTTGATGGCCAAAAAGCTGAGAAGGAAATCAAGATGATAAAATGGAACTTGGATCAGATTGAAAAGAGCGGCTATAAACACTTTATGGAAAAGGAAATATTCGAACAACCGGAAACAATTAAGGACTTGCTGCGCGGGAAGATTAAAAACAATACAATAAAGTTGTCCCTTAACATTGAGCCTGAAAGGATAAAAAGAATTATTATCACTGCCTGCGGCACTAGCTGGCATGCTGCTTTAGTGGGGAAGTATTTCATTGAGCACTTTGCCCGGATACCGGTAGTAGTAGATTATGCTTCCGAGTTTAGGTATCGCAATCCTATTATCAACGAAGGCGATTTAGTTGTTGGTATCTCTCAATCAGGCGAGACAGCTGATACCCTTGAAGCTATACGGGAAGCAAAGAAGAAGGGCGCTGCTACGCTTGGAATAATAAATGTCGTTGGCTCAACAATTTCTCAAGCAGTTGATTCTGGTATTTTTATCCATGCCGGGCCGGAGATAGGTGTTGCTTCAACAAAGGCTTTTACTGCTCAACTGACCAGCTTGCTCCTCTTTGCTCTTTATCTTGCCCAGGGGAACAATCTCAAAATAGAAAAAGCTCTTATCCTAGAATTAAAACAATTACCGAATCAGATTAAGGAAAGCCTGGCTAACCATAAAGAGATAAAAGCATTAGCCAAGCAGTTTTATAAGAGTAAAGGCTTCTTCTTTTTGGCCAGAGGGGTTAATACCCCTATTGCCCTGGAAGGAGCTCTTAAATTAAAAGAAATTTCTTATATCCCGGCTGAGGGCTATCCGGCCGGAGAAATGAAACACGGCCCGATCGCTTTAATAGACAAGGATTTCCCAACTCTTTTTCTGGCTCCTCGTTCTGCTACCCTTAATAAAATTATTAGCAATATGCAGGAGATAAAAGCCCGCAAAGGGGAGACTATTATTGTCACCAATGATCCTAAACGCCTCAAGAGATTATCTCATTCTGTGGTTGAAGTGCCCCTGACCAGTGAATGGATTTCTCCTATTATTAATACTATGCCGGTTCAACTCCTTGCTTATTATATCGCTGACCTGAAAGGTTGTAATATCGATAAGCCTAGGAATTTAGCCAAATCAGTAACCGTGGAATAAGAGTAGCTATGGAAATAAAAAAAACAAAAGTGAATGGCTGGGGTTTCAAGTTTTCTCTTATTGAAAAAGAAAAAGAAGTCGGTCGAGCCTATCTCTATATCCTTCACAACGATCTGCACAAAGAGCCCTTCGGTTTTATTGAAGATGTTTTTGTCCAGCAAGGGGAACAGTGCAAGGGTTATGGCACAGCCATTATCAAGGAACTTATTAAAACGGCTGCAGCAGCTGGTTGTTATAAGCTTATCTGCACCAGTCGTTTTAGTCGTGACCAGGTCCACGATTTCTATAAAAAGCTAGGTTTAGCTAAATACGGTTATGAGTTTCGGATTAATTTTTTAGATTAATTTTAATTTAATGCTATAATTAAACATATGGTTAAAAAGAAAAATTATAAGATAGTTGTTTCTGGGGCGGCTGATGTTGCTCATTGTTGTCCCAAAATAAAAGAACTCTCAAAAGAAGTAGGTCGGGAAATAATTAAACAGGGCTGTATTATTCTAAGTGGGGCAACAACCGGAGCTCCTTATTTTGCTACTCAAGGAGCCAAGGAAGAGAAAGGTATGAGCATTGGCTTTTCTCCGGCCAATAGCGAAAAACAGCATATCAAGGTTTATCACTTGCCTACGGATTATATGGATTTGATTATCTATACGGGCTTTGATTATGTGGGCCGTAATCTTATTCTCACTAAAGCAGCTGACGGGGTCATTATCCTTTGTGGCCGAACAGGCACACTCAATGAATTCACCATAGCTTTTGAAAGCAGGGTGCCTATAGCTGTTTTAAAAGGTTCTGGGGGAACAGCTGACTTGATAGACGAAGTCCTGAAAAGGGGATATCGGCCTAAAAAAAAGATTGTTTCTGACACCAAGCCCAAGCAATTGGTGGAAAAATTAATTAGATTAATAGATAAAGAAAAAAGGTCTAACAGTTAAATTAAAATATTAACTTTCAATGTCTGAACAAGAAAAATTAATTGGTCAGATTAGCCATTATTTTGATAAGATTGAAGTGGCCGTTATTGATTTAAAAGATAGCCTGAATGTTGGCGATACTATTAGGATTGTTGGTGGAGAAGAAACTGATTTTGAACAAACAGTAGAATCAATGGAATCAGAGCATGAAAAAGTTAAAAAAGCCAAGAAGGGTGATTCAGTCGGCTTAAAAGTCAAAGAAAAAGTAAGGGAAGGTTATAAGGTTTATAAGGTGTAGCTTTCGCTTGGTCTTAATAATACAATAAGTCGGTCAAGGATATTTTATGGTTAATATAAATTTTGTTTTAGCCGTTGCTTGTTTAGTTGGAACGATCATAGGCGCAGGCATATTCGGTATTCCATATCTTGTAGCAAAAAGTGGGCTCGGATGCGCCCTTTTTTATTTTTTAGTGCTGGGAGTCACAGCTATTTTACTCCATCTGCTTTTTGGTGAGGTTATTCTGAGAACCCAAAACAACCACCGGCTTATTGGTTATACAGCCAAATATCTTGGCCAGCGAGCCAAGTTCTTTGTTACTATTTCAACGCTTGTTGGGGTGATAGGTGCTCTCCTGGCTTATATTATCTTGGGTGGCAGTTTTTTAAATATATTTTTGCCTTTTAATCTCTCGCTTTTCCAGTCAACAATTATTTTCTGGCTTATGTTCTCACTTATTCTTCTGTTCAAGATAAGATCATTAGCCTGGATACAATTGGCTATGGACATCGGCTTTTTAGGGATAATCCTTTTAATCTTTAATTATGCTTTACCAGCCATTAGTTTTGATAATTTCATATCCTTTAGCCGAGAAAATATCTTTCTCCCTTATGGGGTAATAATGTTTAGCATGATAGGTCTCAATGCCGTACCGGAGGTAGCTCAAATCCTTAAGAACAAGAAGGAGCTCAAGAAAGTTATTATTTATTCTATTCTTATTTCTATAGCTGTTTACCTCTTCTTTGCTCTGGCTATAGTAGGGGTGAGCGGTTCAGCTACGAGCCCAGATGCTTTTCAGGGCTTAGTGCCCTATCTTGGAGATGGCGTAATAGTTGTTGGTTCTCTCTTGGGAATGTTTGCTGTCTCAACCTCTTTTATTATTTTAGGCAACTACTTGAAGAATAGCCTTATCCTTGATTACAATTTTAATGCTCGTTCTGCTTTTCTAATAACTATTTTTTCTCCTCTTATTCTTTACCTTCTCGGCTTTCGGGAATTTATTATAGTTATTTCCTTTATTGGTGTCTTTGTTGGTTTGTTAGAGGGGATTATTATTATTCTTAATTATCGTCAATCAAGGAAAAAAGGCGACCAAGAACCTGCTTATAGCTTAAATTTACCTAAGGGTGTCTTATGTTTTATTGTCATTGTTTTAACCTTGGGGGTTCTTAGTCAAATTATTCATTATACTAAAAACCTTTAATCATATCTCTTCTCATGGAGTTTATTGCTGATCTGCATATCCATTCTAAATATTCCCGGGCTGTTTCGCCCCGGATGACACTGAAAAATCTTGACCAGGTAGCTCGGATTAAAGGAATAAAAGTTTTAGGAACAGGCGATTTTACTCATCCAGAATGGTTCCAAAGCATTAAAGAAAATCTCCAATTAGCTGAACAAGGGCTTTACAAACTTAAAGAATCAGCTTTATCTGCTACCCGTTTTATCTTAACCGGCGAGGTTAGTTGTATATACACTAAGAATGGCAGAGTAAGAAAGATACATGTAATTATTCTTGTTCCAACGATTAAAATAGCTCAACAAATCAATAATCAGCTTAATCTTATTGCTAACCTCAAATCAGACGGTCGCCCTATTTTAGCTATTGATGTTAAAGAATTAATAAAAATAGTACTTAATGTATCGGATAGCTGTTTTATTATCCCTGCTCATATTTGGACGCCTTGGTTCTCATTATTTGGATCAAAATCAGGTTTTGATTCTTTAGAAGAATGTTTTGGAGAATATACCAAATACATCTTTGCTTTAGAAACAGGGCTATCCTCTGACCCGCCAATGAATTGGCGTCTTTCTGCATTAGATGGCTTAACCTTAGTTTCTAACAGCGATAGCCACAGTCTTGAAAAAATAGGTCGGGAAGCCAATGTCTTCCAGTGTGATTTAAGTTATTCTTCTATAATTGAGGCTATAAAAGCTAAAGATCCGCAGAGATTCCTTTATACCATCGAATTCTTCCCTGAAGAAGATAAATATCATTACGACGGCCATAGTAATTGTAACATTAGCGCTCCGCCTGAAAAAACAAAGGGGTATAACGGTCTTTGTCCTGTTTGCGGCAAGCCCTTAACAATAGGGGTGCTCAATCGGGTAGCTCAATTAGCTGATCGACCGGTTGGCTATAAGCCTTCAGGGGTTATACCTTATAAAAGAATGATCCCCCTTAAAGAGATAATCGCCGAGATTGTGGCTCTTGGGCCTAATACTAAAAAAGTTTTAACAGAATATGATAATCTTATTAATAATTACGGCTCAGAATTATATATTCTTTTAGAACTACCTCTTGACGCACTAGGGAACAAAACATTGCCCGCTATTAAAGAAGCTGTGAGAAGAGTAAGGGAGGAAAAGATTAATATTAATCCGGGTTATGATGGTCTCTATGGCCGGACAAGTATATTTTCTGAAAAAGAGAAAAGAAATATCTCTGGCCAAAAACAACTATTTTAATCTATGCCTCAAAAAAAAGCTAAAATATATATTGGTACATCCGGCTGGGTTTACCCTCACTGGGATAACATCTTTTACCCCAGCACGCTGGAAGCCAGCGAAAAATTAAACTATTTATCAAAACATTTTAATACCGTTGAAATAAACTATTCTTTCTATCGCCTACCTAAGCCAACAGACTATAGGCGGTGGTATCAAGACACGCCGCCTCATTTTATATTTGCGGTAAAAGTCAGCCGTTTTATTACCCATCTTAAAAGCTTAAAAGAAGTTGATAAACCTTGGGAAAAATTTCTAGCTAATGCTGCCAACCTAAAGGAAAAATTAGGTCCTTTCCTCTTTCAGTTCCCGTCTAATTTTAAATTGACGGAATTAAATTACAAAAAGCTAAGAGATTTTATCTTAGGTCAATTATTATCTAAACATTCCAAGAGTTTGTCGAGCCTATCTAACAACCAACAGTCTAATCTCAGATATGCTTTTGAGTTCCGTCATAGTTCTTGGCTTAGTCCTGAAGTAATAAAATTGTTTAGGGAGCACAATATTGCCTTGGTCTCAGCTGATTTGCCTGATCATCCTAAATTAGAAAGGGTTACTGCTGATTTTATCTACCTACGTATGCACGGTTCTCAGGCATTATTCTCTTCTAATTATAGCCAGAGAGAAGTGAAATTACTGGCTAAGGAAATAGAAAAATATCAGAAAAAAGGTTTAACAGTCTATTGCTATTTTAACAATGACGCCCGCGGCTTTGCTCTTGCTAATGCCCAAATGTTAAAAGACATACTGGCTTAATTGTCCTTTGTGAAAAGCCAAAAGCTGGCTCAGCCGTAATAATCCTCAACTGCACCCTGCTGGCACTCAAATGCCGGCTTAACCATTTTCTGTAAAGAGTTAAATATTGGCTTAACCGTCTCTGTTTTTATTAAGAACAAGGCTTTTATTTTAAGGGAAAGAGAGGTTATAATAGTAATATGTTGCTAAATAAAGCTTTTAAGTTTTGTTTCAGCCTCTTAATAGGTCTTTTTATTTTTTGGCTGATAATGGAGATTGTTGGCTGGAATAGAGTAACTGATTCCTTCAAGCTCTTCTTCGGCTTTAAGGGTTTGATAATTTTTCTTTTAAGTATTCTTACTGTTTTTATCAGCAGTCTCAAGCTAAAATTAATTCTCCAAGACCAAGGGCACACTCTAACCGTCCTGGATTCGCTTAAGATGTGGCTCTCTGGTTTTGCTATCAGTTATCTTACTCCCTGCGCTCTCTTAGGAGGGGAGTTCTTTATGGTTTACTTTCTCAGGAATAGCTTTAACATTCCTTTAGATAAGAGTGTTTCCTCTGTCCTTGCTGATAAAATACTTAACGGCACACTCTTTTTCCTTTTTATTATTATAGGCGTATCTTTGTTTTTTCTTTATGGTAATTTTCCTTCTCAACTAATTAACTATTGGGTAGCCCTGATCATTCTTTTTCTCTTTTTTGTTCTTTCTATTTTTTACTTTAAAATTTTAAGGAAAGAGAGTTTTTTAAAATGGATGCTCCATTTCTTTGGTATTAGTGAAACTAAGATTCGGCACAATCATAATGGCCAAATGCTCCTCAAGGCAGAGAAAGAGATAATAAGAATATTCTCTCTGAGGAGAAGGATATTTTGGAAAGCCCTGGGCTTAAGCTTCTTACGTTATTTTCTCCTTTTCTTCAGAGCTGCCTTAATAGTTTTCTTTCTCGGGGAAGGCATTGGTGTTGTTAAAAATTTAGTTGTCTATGGGGTTACTAGTTTAGGCTTGGTTGTTCCTCTGCCAGCTGCTCTGGGTAGCCTTGAAGCAGCGGGTTTCTTTGTTTTTAAAAACCTTAGCCTAGATGCAGCCAAGGGGACTATATTTGCTATGACCTGGAGGGCGGCTGATGTAATCCTGTGTATCCTTGGTCTCTTCTTTGCTCTCCGTTTCGGTCTTATCTTCGCCGAGAAAAAAATACTAGGATTTATTGATAAACTAAAAAAATAAATTCTATCCACGTCTTCTTCCCGCTTCTCTTTTTTAATTAGCTTTTTCAGCCTTTGCCTCAGACAAAGGCTTTTATTTTACTCTTTCTTGGAATAAGGATAAAATAAAACAAAGATTAATTAATAAGCTGATGATGACGAATAAAGAATTAGCTAATATTTTTAAGGAGATATCTTTTTTTCTGGAGATAGAAGAAGTGCCATTTAAGCCCTATGCTTATCGTCGAGCTGCTATGGCCTTGGAAGGCTTGAGTGAGAGTGTTGAAAGCATCTATCAGCAAGGAGGATCAAGGTCAATTCAGGATGTGCCTGGTATTGGTAAGCACATTGCTCAGAAAATTGAGGAATACCTAGAAACCGGAGCAATAAAATACTATCAGGATCTCAAGAAGAAACATCCCTTTCAGATAAGAGAATTGACTGCTGTTGAGGGTCTGGGCCCTAAGATGGCCGAGACGCTTTATAAAAAATTAAACATTAAGAGTCTGGTCGACTTGGAGAAAAAAGCTCGACAGCATAAGATTGCTGACCTTCCTTATTTTGGCCAGCAGACAGAAAAAAATATTTTAGAGGGCATAGCTTTTCTTAAGAAAAGTCAGCAGCGCTTTCTTTTAGCTGAAGTGCTTCCTGTAGTTCGTCTTATCCAGAAACAATTATTGAGTTTAAAGGAAGTTAAAAAAATAGCTATTGCTGGCTCTATTAGAAGAATGAAGGAAACTATTGGTGATGTTGATTTCTTGGTTGTATCTGAAAATCCTGAAAAAACAATGAATGCTTTTTGTTCTCTATTCGATATTATTAAAGTCTGGGCTAAGGGACCGACAAAAGCATCCGTTAGACTAAAACAAGGCTTTGATGTTGATTTGAGAGTAGTACCCAAGCAGTCCTATGGCGCTGCTCTCCAGTATTTTACTGGTTCTAAAGAGCACAATATTCATTTACGGAAAATAGCCATTACGAAAGGTTATAAGTTAAATGAATATGGTCTTTTTAAAAAATCTAAGATAATTGCTGGTCAAAAAGAAAAAGAAATATATCAAGCATTAGATATGTTTTTCCCGCCCCCTGAAATAAGAGAAGATAGAGGAGAGATTGAAGCAGCTCTTCGCCAATATAAAAAGGAAAAAAATGGCTTACCGCGATTAATTGAGTTAAAGGATATCAGGGGTGATCTTCATAACCATAGCACCTGGAATGGAGGAAAAAACACTATTAAAGAAATGGCTTTTGAGGCTAAGAATATCGGCTATCACTATATTGGAATATCTGATCATACAAAATTTTTAAGAATAGAAAACGGATTAGACGAAAAAAAATTATCTCAACAGGCTAAAGAAATAGACAAATTGAATAAAGAGTTTAAAAAATCAAAGGATAATTTTATAATCCTTCATGGCTGTGAAGCTAACATACTTAAAGATGGCTCTCTGGACATAAAAGACAATGCTTTAAAACAGTTAGATTATGTTATTGCCGGTGTTCACTCCCAGCTTAATATGGATAAAGAGGCAATGACTGAAAGAATTATCAGAGCGATGAAAAATCCCTATGTCCATATTATTTCTCATCCTACAGGTAGGCTTTTGAAGCAAAGAAATCCTTATCCCCTGGATATAGATAAGATTATTAGAGTTGCCCGAGAGACTAAGACGGTCTTAGAGATAAATGCTTCTCCTGTCCGTCTTGATCTCAATGATATTAATATTAAAAAAGCTATTGAAAATAAGGTAAAACTATCAATCAATAGCGATGCTCATCAAAAAAATCAGCTTAGTTATATCCAGTATGGAGTAGCTCAGGCAAGGCGAGGTTGGGCTGGGGAAAAGGATATCATTAATACACTTTCTGTCAAAGCATTATTAAAACTGATTAAATCTAAAAAATAAATACCGATACCAACACAATACAACATTAACATCAACTCTGAATCCGATATCAATAGTAATTAAAAACGGTTTTTAAAAACCGTTTTTTATTATATAGTCTCTAAAATAATACTTATCCTAAAAACAATTTTCCTCTTTTAGTTATTCGCGAACCATCTATCTTTCTTAGTAATAATTTCACCTCATCAGGTTTATATAAACGATAATTATTTATTGGATTACGACAGGCTTTTAGCTTACCCCTTTTATCCCAGTTTCTTAATGTTAGAGGAGTAACTCCAAGCATTCTGGAGACTTCTTTAATGGTCAAATAGTTTTTTTCTTTCATATTATCACTCTTTTTTAATCTTTATCCATTGTATTCCTTTTAGAAACATCTTGTCAATGATTAATTCTTAAAAATATTCATTTTTTATTATTTTTTCTAGCTAGCAGTTTTTTGAATTAATATTTTTGATAATAAATCTTATTATAATATCGGTAATACGATTTT
>JAGYMG010000089.1 GCA_018400675.1 bacterium | reverse complement strand
TTTTTGCGCTTCTGTAGAGCCGGTATAGGTTATTTAGGCTTGTAATTAATTCAATTTTAGCGGTAATTAACCGGCTGAATTCTTTTTTTAGTTCTATTTTCTCCTCTTTGGCTGCTTCAGGGATTGCCTTAAGCGGCCCGGTTAGCTTATCGGAGAACTTGTCTTCTTCAGCCTCTAATAAATCGCCTGTCTTCTCTAAAGCTTTTTCTGCTAAGGTGAGTGGTGCCAGAAGGCGCTGCTTAGTTATGCCTTCCCGGTAGGTTTTGATTTCTCGGTGAAGTTCAGCTGCAACTTTAACTATCTCTTCTTTAAGTTCTTCTATCTTACCGCTGATTGGCTGGTTATTGCCAGTTAATTTCTTATCTAAATCCTCTAAAAACTTTGCAAAGTCTTCTGCAAGCTGCTCCCTATCTCCCTGCATGCGGGCAGCAAGGAGCTCCTTGAAGGCATCATCCTTAGCTAAATCAAGCAAGCTCTTTCCGCAGTCGGGCATGCCGGTAGCGTTGAAGTCCTGGGCGGCGTAATACCAGCTTCTTCCGTCGTCGGTTGCGCCTAAGATAATCAAGACGTTAACGTTGGGGAGCTCTTTTAGCAGTTTGGTATAAGCACTGGCTCCCCGGCCGCCGCGGAAGATAACAACGTTTATCTTTTTATCTTTAGGCAAGTTATCCTGGTCAAAGACAGCCGAATAAATAAGCTCCAAGCTTTCTTTGCTGCCGAAGCGGGTAACTGCCTTATCCAGTGATTCTTTTAGCGCTTCTTCTAACTGCTCCGGCAAGGCTTGTTTTAACTCTTCCGGCGGCTGCCTGCCTCTTACCAGCTCCAGCTTTGCCTGTAAGATAAGCTTTATCAGCTCCGGCTCTTTAAGCACCGAGTAATCTTGGATATGCTTGAGCAGTTCTTGAGGTGAACCTGTTAAATTGATCAGGTCTTCTCCGGTTACCTTTACTGTAATGTCTCTGTCAGTAAGCAGCTTTACGGCTTTGGCAGTATCATCTTCCTCAGTTAAAGGTTTAAAAAGTTTAAGGACTTCTGATCCAGTATGGGAGGTGATGGTGTAATCTCTGGCTAAGTTAGCCGGAATAAACAGAGATTGCTGGCTATCTTTACCAAAACTTAAAGTTACCGGTTTTTGGCCGGGAATATTTACAACTGCTTCGCCTTTGATTATCAAGAGCTCATGGGAGATACTTGGTTCAGGAGGCATAGTTATTTCTGCTGGATTGTTTTGTTTTCCTTCTAAGGTAATCTTATGCACCCGGAAATACTCTCGGGGCCAAAGCTCAGAATAAGTTCCTTCGATTAAAGCTTGCTCAAAAGCAGACTGATTTTCTCTTATCAGCCTAGGAACCAAGATAAAATCTTCGTCGGTTGTAGGTACTGGTTTTAAGCCGTCTTCTACAAAGCCCTGGATTGTTTGGTATTCTCCCTCTAGGATATCCGGATTGCCTTTGCTTAGGTCTTTACGCATGGTTACCTTCCCGTCCTTGTAGTCAATCGGTGTGTAGAAGTCGGCAAAGGAGTAGGTAGTATTTGAGGTCTGCTGAGGCTCAACTAAGATAAGCTGATCCTCGCCCTTCTGGCCTTTAACTGAGATAATTATCCAAGCCTCGTTTTTAGCCTCAGGCCCGGTTAAAGGATGAGTCTGGTGTGATAGCCCAAAGATGGCATGAGGGTAGCCTACCGGTGAGATAATCACCATGCCCGGGCTAAGTTTTATCTCGTTTAAAAAGGAGACAATTTCTTCTCTGGTTTTACGGATTTCTTCTAAGATATTATTAAGCTCCTTAGTGGTAATACCTTCTTTAAGCCAGCCCTGGATATTTATTGAATGACCGGAAATCGCTTTCCACTTGTTTGCGGCCAAAGCAGTAGTCCATGATTCATAAGCTTGTTTAAAGTTATCAAAAGCCTCTTTGCTGTCGGCAATAGTATCCTTAAGCTGCCAGGCAAGCTTACGGTCTTTCTTTAGCAGGTTGATAAAATTTTGAGTAGCTTGTTTTTTACTCATCTTAGAGCCAAAGCCCATATGCACCTTGTCTTCAAAGCGGGTGCATAAGAACTTGGTGAAGAAGAGCTTGGTAGCATGGCCTCCCAGCATCTGCGGGTGGTATTCCAAGAGTTCTTTTAAGGTAATCGGGGAGTCGAATTCTCTTTGGCCCAGGGTTATTTTCTTTGGTATAGCAGATAAGCCGTCAGCTTGGGTAGAGTTATACCACAATTCGGCAATGGGTTTATCAGGATTCTCTTTCTTACCTAAGACAATCTGGTTGGCTACCCCACCCCAGGCATGAGGCTGTTTTGCCGGCTGAGCCTCGATTGGTTTTGACTTAAGAGCTTCTATCTGCTTAAACCTCTGGGTAACTGCCTTTTGGTTGACTCTTCTCGGGACTCTTGTTTTTTCGGTTATATTATTGGTGTTTTTGGCAATATCTTTGACCAGGTTTCTTACTTTCCTGATGCCTAATCGTTTATAGGTATTTAGTAAGTTATCATCGAACACCTCACCCGGGCCCTTTATCCAGACCGGCTTTGGCGTATAGACCGGGCTCTTTATCAGGTAGTAAGTGCCTTCTATCTTGACGGCTGAGTAGGGGGCGTGTTTAACTTGTTTTTTAAATGCCTGGCTGACTGCTTCAGATTGAGCAAAGTTGAATCTGGGGCTGATTTTCTCTGCCTGCTTCTTAGTCAGGGCCACTGAGAAATCATTAAACCTGAG
>JAGYMG010000088.1 GCA_018400675.1 bacterium | reverse complement strand
ATCTTTTATTCTTTGATAAGCTTTCTCAAAAGAAGAATTGTATAATTCTCTTACCAACTTCTCCTCTTCATCCATCAATCCCTCTACTACCTGCCCCGGCTCGACTCTGCGGCCTTCGGGGATAATAGCATTAGTAAGTGTAGTTTCTATCAGAGCGGTTCTGCCGCCTTCGATATCAACAGGGATACCGGCGCCTACCCCCAGATAAGAATTGGTTACTGTGCTGTTTATTAAGACAGTGAGGGTATCTGTATAGCCGGTATTAAGCATCGGCATACCAAGCACCGGTGCCGTCAGGCCGGGATAAGTTTGCTTAAACTTATGATCGATTAATACTGAGCCGATTATCTCGCTTCCTTTAGCCCCCCAGCCATGGCCGATACGGCTTCTTATTAAGGTTAAGTTTCTTAGGTATGTATAAAAACCGACACTGGAATTAAGGTCAATAGTTATATTACCGGATATTCTTACTTCATCGGGATCATTTTCTTTATCCCCGGCATTACTGAATGATTCCACTAACTTCTTAGCTGTTTCTTTATCGGATATCTTTTTATCTCCAGGTAAAAAGAGCTTTAGGTCCTCGGTAATAAGCGTTGCCCCGCCTTTTTTAACATTATCTTTAAAAGCAGCCTGGACTTTTTTGGTTTCTTGGGGTGTTTCATTGAATTTAGATTCTGTAGCAGTATCTACCGGTTGATAGCTGCCGGTAAATTCCTTGGTCTCGGCCACCTCATAGTCAGCTTCAATTGTTACCGGATAATCCCAGATATCCAGTTCCCCGATAAGTTTGCGGCGTTTTGATTCGGTAAGTTCTTGCTCTTCTGGTTGATCAATCCTTTTGGTGAAGTTACCGTTTTCAATAATATAGGTAACCACAGAGCCGTCTTCTAATCTAAAAAGCCGGTCTTTATCTTTAAGCCAGACTGATTGAGCGTCTAAGTTAATCAGGATATGCCCGGTTAGAGATTCATTTGGTAGTTCTTTTTTAAATTTTTCTAAGAAGTCTTCGGTTAAGGAATCACCCCGGGTAGTATGCACAAAAACAACTGCTTTTGAGTCTATTGCTATACCTGCGGCTTTAAATACCCTTTTGTATACTTTCTGGAATTCTGCCATAAGTTTAGTCTCGGTAGCTCTGTCTTTAGTCCCGCTTGAGTCCCAGCCGATAGACTTATATCCGGGAATAGCAACATCTACATAGCTAACCGGATATACCCCCAACAACGGCTTTCTTAAGCTAGCCGGCAGGTTGCGGTAATCACGCCGCAGCATCCTGATCATATCCCAAGCCATTAATTCAAAACTTCCGTTACCCGGATCAAAGACAAAATACTGCTCGTAATCGCTGGCTAAATCAGCTAACTTTCTATGGAAGATAGCTTTATTAGCGTTAATTGACATTAACTCTTTCTCTTTAAGCTCTTTTACTAAGCGTTCCTGCTCATAGCTTAATAATAAATACCCTTTATCAAGGTCTTTATCTACGCCTTTAAGGCCTAATAATTCTAAAGCTTTCTTGTTAAGTTCTTCTAGGTGCTCTTCTAATTTTTTCATATCAGCTATTATCGCCTGCTTTTTAGCCGGATCTGCTTCTTTTAGGAGCTGGTGAATGCTTGTGCCAAGATATTTTCTCAACAGGCCTTTTACTTCATCCATCTTATCGTAGCTAAAATCTTTTTTCTTGTCTTGAGCAAGGTCGGATAGCTGCTGTAACCTGCGCAGCGCTTCTCCCCTTCTTAAAGAATCAGGGTTAAGAGTAATTAAGACTTTATGCATATCACTAATATTAAGTAATCTGCCTAAGGAATCAAAAATGAAGTTTCCTTTCTTGGCAATGATGTTATCCTGCCTACTGGAGGCTGTTACTAAAACATCCTCCTCGGCTGAGGCGGCAATTGCCTCCAGGTAAGTAACCCAGGATGAATGAATCATAGTTTCTAAGGACTGCGGTGAGTGTTCGCCAAAATGCACCTGGAAGAAGGCTGCTCTGTCTTGCTTACCTAATTCTTTGTAGACCTCGATTGCGTTAAGCAGGTGAGTGCCGTGGCCGCCTTCCTCAGAAGCCCCCTTGGTAGTAAGGATAGCGTCGGCGGGGAATAATTTTTTCTTTTTCTCCATATTAATATGTTTATCTTCTAAGTCTTTGGTAATGATTTCTTTGCCGGCTAAAGCCTTATAGTCCTCGATTCTATCTACCATCAATTCCAGCTGGCGTTTTCCTACCGGGATAACCGGCTCGGCATAAGACTCGTCTTTTTCTTCTACGATTGCCATTTGTTTAACTGCCTGCCATACCAGGTGGGTATTGGTAGTACTGTTAAAACTGGCTACTCCTTTATGGGTTAGGTAGTTATGAGAGAAGCGGGTTCCTTCCCCGGCGCAGATAATAACTGCCGCTGTCCCGTATATCCGGCGGAACTCGTTATGGGTAATATTCTTAACTTTCCTGCCCTCAAATTCCTTATCAAGCCTTAGAGCCATAGCAATTAATGCTTTTTGCACCAGTAAGGTAGCGGCATTGTTGAACTGTGTTATTCTTGTAGGTAACTCTGCTATCTCTTCTAATTCTTTCTCCTGCTTTTTGATTTCATCGGCCTGTTTTTTGATTTCTTTTTCTTTTTTCTCTATTTCTTTCTGGTCGCTAAGTTGGGCTTTTTCATCCTCAAGTTTTGCTTTCTCTTTCTCTGCTTTGGCTTTTTTCTGGTTTGCTTCCTTGATT
>JAGYMG010000087.1 GCA_018400675.1 bacterium | reverse complement strand
GAATTACTGTTTTTTTAAGCTGGTAAAATCAGTTAAAGCTTCGTCCAATTCGGCATCGCTTAAAACTGTAAAAGTAGATATCCTGTTTCCTAGGATGTAATTTGGCCCTTCTTTTGCAGCAAAATAACTTTTTCTGGTTATTTCCTCATTCTCAGCATAATCAATCAAATCAATCGAATAACCGCCTTCAGGAAGTTGAGATATTGTAGCTCTTTCTCTTCCTTGGGAATTAATTTCCCTAATAGCAATAACTTTACCGGTAACAGGATCAATTTCTTCTGTAATCTTTCCATCTTGATGAACTTCACCTTCGATCTTGTCATTAGTTTCAACTCCCCAGGAAACTACATCGTTAAGGTTTTTCTTGGATAAATGCTTCTCTTCTTCGGTATACAATGATACAACTGTAGAGCCTTTAGAGTCTTCAGTATCATAATAATATTTGCGGGTTACCGGCTGGCCGGCATAACTTTTTTCATAAAGCCTGTTTACTTCTTCCAATAACTCTTCTTCTGATAAACGAAGTTGATTTCTCTTTATATCCTTACGGATTCTAGCTCTGATCCCTTTCTCAACTACATCCGGTAAATCACTTTCTCTACCCCCAAGGTCAATTATTATTTCACCCTCATAGTCTTTCTGCGGTTTTCTGTATAATTGTGCAACTTCGCCGTCAAAGCCTGGAATAACACCATACCTTCTTAATATCATTCCTGCTGTTTCATTTTGGCTAAAATCTTTCCCTTTGATAAATTTTCTATCTTCAATATATTTTGCTGTTTTTTCTTCTCCATCCTTGCCAACATATTCAATGCGTCCCGATATATAAGAACGGAATAAACCTTCTTTCACTTCCCCGCCTAATTCGGGATAATAATAGGTTTCGGTACCTTCTTCTTCACCTTCACCATCACGAACAATTCTGGATGCTAATCCTTGTTTTCCTTCAAAACTCTTCTCCGGATTGATTCGCCAGCCTTCTTTGGCTGCATTTCTGTCAATTGCATAATAACGTTTAATCTGATATTCTCCTTCCTTATCTTTGCGTATATCTACGATTATCGGAGATTTTTTCTTTTCAAATCCTATCTTTTTGCTGATAGTTATTGCAAATCCTTCCTGCTTATCTGCCGGTAAATTAAAGTTGCCGTCGGCAGCATTTTCAAAACCGCTGTAAATTCGCTCTACGCTTTGGATTTTATCTGGATCAATACCTTCTTCTTCTAACTTATCTTTTACCGAACCCGGTAGGTCTTCTTTACCTTCACCCAACCTTACCCTGATGTAATTAACTGAACCATCTTCTTTTAGCTCCGGCTCAACTATAGTTTTGCCCCAGGCGTCATAGCCAACATAGCCTAACACCTTGCCTTCTTCATCTACAATCTGCGCCAGAACAAATTTCTTAAGCAAATTATCTTCATTGTCATATATCTCTTCCAGGCCTAACTCTTTTGAATATCCAAGAGGTTTTCCAATAGGCTGGCCGTCTTTGCCCATTTTATAAACAGGAGCGCCTATTGGATGATTAGTACCCAAAAGCATTACCTTTGATTCTCCGGCAGCGTTAGGATAATAGAACGCTACGGCATTACCGTCTTTACCTAAACGCATCAAAGTTGCCCCGGCATAAACTTTTCTTCCCAACTCAGCAATTCTGCCGGCAATATCTTCGTTTGCAATCCATTCTTCCCTGGCATCGCCTTCTTTTGACGGGTCAACTAATAAAACATATTCTTCATAAATATCCCCTAATTCTCGACGCCCTTGATCGTTTAACTCAACGCTGACAAAAGGATTAACTCTTTTTCCTAACATTCTTTCTGGCTGCCAGCCTTCAAATAATGCTTCCTCTGCAGATAGAGGATTATTCGGGTTTCCTGAAAGCTTTTCTTCAATAATTAATGAATTTTTGTCATCAGCGGCAAATTCAAACCACCTTTCCTTTCGGTTATTGTCATCATCTGTTTCTCCCAGAGACCATTTATATTCTAAACCTTCTGAACCTTCTCTGCTTATCTGCCGTGCCCTTAATTGTTTTAATTCCTCTTGAGTAGTTACCGGTATATTAATAAAATCTCTATCGGCATCAGGATAATCAACCAAACCTAAAACAAGTTCACCTTTTCCTTCAGTATTAAATCCTGTGGTATCATCAAAATAAAGCCGGCCCCTTAAGAAATCTAAACGGCGTTCTACTAATTCTAAAGGCATACTCAAGAAAGCAAATTCTTTACCTGTTTCTTTATCTGCATAAACATCACCTTCAAACCTTTGCGGCTTAGGTACAGCAAACCTGTATTCTATCCTAATTTCACCAGAAGCTGTCTCTATAGGTATATCTAATACTCTAACTTCTTTATCTCGAATAAGCTTAGCCAATTCTTCCTCTGTATGATATTTAACTAATCCGTTGTCATAAGACACAACAAAATGCGTTTTTTCTAAATCTAACAATTCTTTGCTTGCTTCTTTTCCTGGTTCATAAGAGCCTCTTACGGTTATTTTTCCTCCGTCTCTGGTAACTGTTAAGCCTCTTATTTCGGCATGCCAGATAATTTCATCGGTTACAGGGTTTCGTTTAATTTCGCCTGTATCCTCATCTCTAACTGCAAAATTATAAAGATGGCCTTCTTTGGCTGCCTGCTGTAATTCTTCCGGTGTCGGAGATATCAACCCATTATCGTAATCATAGATTGCGCCCATACCATCTATAATTTCTTTTCTT
>JAGYMG010000086.1 GCA_018400675.1 bacterium | reverse complement strand
CGGCGACATTTTAGAAACAGAGGCCTGTTCTGATACTTCTCTCATAATTGAATCGTAATCAGACGGGATTCGTTTATTAAGTAAACTTTTGACTCTGCCTGATAATGCCGGTAGTGATTGATTTTGAGAATAAATCGTCAATAAGGCTCTCTGAAGGCCCCTTGCCGCGCCTAAATTAGGAGATTTTTTGAATCTTGCGCCGTTAGGAAGAGTTACTTCGGAATTCTTTTCGATACGGCCGGCAAACTCCTTAGCTTCGTTCGGGCTTAAATGAAACGATAACTTCTGCCTTAATAGTTCTCCTGCCGCGTCTCGAATATTTTCGCTATGGGAAATCCTTTGGCCTCTCCAATCAGTTGTGCCTTCTTCTGATATTTTTGCTAAATCGCCTTCTCTGCCGCTGTGGGCCTGAACAAAGCGCTGTTCAGCTACTGGCTTAAGAAACTCCCTATCCAACCTTCCGTAACCTCTCACATAAAAACTCTGCTCTCCCTCTGAAGATAAAACTTTGGCGGTGGTATCTGAATCTAAATTCTGGGGAAGAGCGTCCAGGTGTAACTTCTGCGCGGTAATAACCGAATCCCTTAACAACGAAGGAGAACTATTTTGTGCCACATTCGACAGCCTGTCTTCGCTTCTTGCCAATTTTTTCTCTAATCTACTAATCTTTATATTTTGAATATACTCTCTTACTCTGCCGGCAACGCGGCCGATTCTGCTGCCGGAAGATATCTCCGGAGAGCTCCCCAACTTATCCAATTGAGCCGATAAGCTTCTCTGTTCTATTCGCAATGCTTTCTGCCGGCTGCCATAACTTCCTAATAAAATTTCATTTAAAATGACTGTTGGATTTCTTTTTAAAATTTTATATTTTTTCGTGTTTAAATTCGTGCCGTATTCTTTGTTAAATCTACGCACAGCCTTTTTCACATTTTTCGACTGAGTAAGCGAGTCAAACTCCCTTCGAATTTGTGATTCTTTCCCTCTGAAAGCGGGAACAACCAGTTCTCCAATCGGCGAAGCCTTGCCCTCGGCAATAGATTCATAAATCTGACGGGTTCGCTCAAGGGCAAGCTGGGTCCGCTGCCCGGGCATCTTACCCCTTGCCGGCAACGCCTTCAATTGAGCAAAGAAAGTATCGCGTACCGGCTTAGATAAAGACGCAACTACTCCTTCCCCCGGCGCGGGCCTGTAATTAGGCTTGAGAAAAAGCAATACCCAGCCTAAGATAAAACGCTCGTTATCGGAAAAAGCTACGTGATTATACTCAGATAAGGCACCTTCAACAGAAACCATCTCTCCTTCTGATTCTAACGGATTACGCCCCGCTGCAATATCAGTATAAAGCCCGAGACGGTTAACGCTTTTAAACCCCCGCTCAACACCGGTTACAAAACCAGCGACATAAGCTAAAGAATCAGCTTTGGCTAATGTTTTCCCAACCCCATGAGTTATATGGTTTATAATTGACGAACCGGACCCTAACGGCCTACTCCAAGCTACAAGAGTCCTGGCTATAGGCCCCGGCTTCCAAACCGCCTCTGTGCCGGCCCGGCTCCATGTATTTCCCTTGGCTATTTTTCCGGCAATTGTTCTGCCGGCCCAAAGTAAAGACGCTTCTGCCTTAGTTACTACCCCTTGCTGCGCCGCCACAGAAGCCCTGAAGCTGTCTCTTACTTTCTGTGACCCCACATAATGGATATCCCTGGGCCCGCGCATAAAAACTTTAATCATCGGGCCCATAAACTTACCATGCTTAGCTGATTCAACCCAGTACTTAGCGCTCTTTCGGCTAAAAAACGGATGCAATGGTAATCCTTGAGACTCGGCATATTCTTTAGCTTCTTTGGGAATAGAAGATTCGCGGAAATAAAACGGCACATAGCCATTCTGCGCCTCCTGGCGAAATAGCGAATATCCATAGCCCTCCAGATTCCAGCCCAAAATCGGATGGTTTATCCCCCCTGCTTTTAACCCTTTTATGTCAAATAATTTATGCCCTACATAATGGTCAACACTCTTCTCTAATACCCCGAAACCGGTATCCCAAAAAGGAGTAGCCGCGCCCATCACAAAAGAGACAAAAGGCCATGAGGCAGTGCCTTCGATAATATCGGAAGCAAATCTTACAGCGCCGTCACCTTTTACTTTCATCCCCATTATTCTCGATTCTTCTATAGCTTTTGTATTCCAGCGCTGGTTAGTCTTTGTCCCTATCCCGGTTAAGAATTTTTGCCCTTTAGGTGAAGCTCCAAACCTTAATAATTGGCCGTAAAAAGCCCCTTTAAGGCCGCTGATAAATATACTGCCCGGGCTGGCGCTGTCTTCCCACTCGCCCCACTTCATACCTATATCTTTATTGTCAGAGAACAAGCTTCCAATGCTAAACTCTAACCCGATATTTCCCAGGCCGGCTGCGGCGCTAATAGCCACGTGCCTTCCAAACCAACGTGCACTCCAGCGCGCCGCTTCATGACTGCTTCCTGCTGCGTATTTTCCCCGGGCGGTTAGAAATTGAGCAAATTTATTGCCGCCGGATAAAACTCTGGCGCCTAAACCTAAACCAGCGAATTTTATTGCTGCGGCCTTATTTTCGGGGCTCCACAGACGTTCTAGATAGGTATCTTCTCCTTTAGTAAAGGCCGGCCTGATAAAAAACCCTCCTACCCCTGTAGTCGCCGGCCAAGTCAGATAACTTCTGGTATTGGCGGGATTATAAACTTTTCCCAACCAGTGTTTAGCAAGAAAGTTTTTGTTTTTACCCAGATATACCGCTCCTCTACCCAAGCCGGTAATAGCACTGCCAATCATTAATCCCATACT
>JAGYMG010000085.1 GCA_018400675.1 bacterium | reverse complement strand
ATGGCCGAAGAAAAGGCCAAGCAGATTGTTTCTCGTTTTGGCATTAATTCTGAGAAACCTTTAATCTGCCAAATTTCCCGTTTTGATTACTGGAAAGATCCCCGCGGCGTTTTAGAGGCTTTCCGAATAGCTAAAAGGGAACTGCCTGATATCCAACTCGCTTTAGTTGGTTTTATAGTAGCCGAAGACGATCCCCAGGCCTTAAAAGTATACAAAGAAATTAAGAAAGAATCAGAAAGGGAAAATAATGTTTTTCTCTTCAGCGATCCCAGTATTTTGGGGGAAACATCAATAGGGGAGTTTGTTAATGCCTTACAAACAGCTGCTGATATTATTCTCCAAAAATCAATAAGAGAAGGATTTGGCTTAACAGTAACAGAAGCAATGTGGAAGGAAAAAGCAGTTATTGCCGGCAAGGTAGGAGGAATCAAAAAACAAATAGAGAACGGCCACAATGGTTTTCTGGTTTCCAGTCCAGCAGAAGCAGCGGAAAGAATCATTCAACTGGTAAAGAAGCCTAGTTTGACTAAGGAGATGGGTCGCCAGGCTAAAGAAACAGTGACTAGTAAATTCCTAATTACCAGATTGCTAAAAAATTATTTGGAATTAATTAATCAGATGATTAAGAAATAATAAAATGATTGACGAGAGAGACAAACAATTAGCAGAAATAAAAGATGCGGTACTGGATTGTAAAAAATGCTTTCTCTGCCGGACAAGGACATATCCGGTTGTAGGCAAGGGCAGTCATTCAGCCGAAATATTATTTTGTGGAGAGGCGCCCGGTTATTGGGAAGACCAGAAAGGGGAACCCTTTGTTGGCAAAGCTGGAAAAATATTAGAGATACTGCTTGAGTCTATTGGCCTTGGAAGAAAAGATGTCTATATCGCCAACCTCCTTAAATGCCGACCGCCAGAGAACAGAGACCCTAACCTGTCTGAGATAAAAGCCTGTACCCCTTACCTTGAAAAACAAATAGATATTATCAAACCAAAAGTAATTTGTCCTTTAGGTAGGTTTTCTATGAATTTCTTGATGGAAAAATTCGGCTTAAAAGATAAGATAGAACCCATCGGAAAAATACACGGACAACTCTTTGAGGTAAATAGTCTTTTCCAACAAACAAAATTAGTGCCACTCTACCATCCAGCTGTAGCTACTTATAATCCCAACATGACAACAGTATTAAAAAAGGACTTTCAAATACTTAAGCAAATTATTGATAACAATCAGCATAACTAATATTATTATAATATGAATAGAGATACATCCTTAGAACTACTAAAAGAAAATATTAAGAATCAAAATCTAATAAAACACTCCCTAGCTGTAGAAGCAGCCATGAGGGCCTTAGCCCGATACTTTGGTGAAGACGAAGCAGAATGGGCTATCTGCGGTTTGCTGCATGATATCGATTATGAGAAAACAAAAGAAGATCCCCAGCTACATGCCAAAATAGGCAGCGAGATGCTAAAGGAAAAAGGGTTTGGAGAAGAAATATCTCAAGCCGTCTTAAGCCATAACGAAGCCCAGGGCGTTGAGCCCAAGAGCCTGATGGCTAAAGCCCTTTATTGCGTTGATTCTTTAACCGGCTTAATCGTAGCCAGCACATTGGTGCTACCTTCAAAAAAAATCTCCGAGCTGGAACCGGAGAATATCCTAAAGAGGTTTAAAGAAAAAGCTTTTGCCCGGAGTGCTAATCGTGAGACTATTAAACAATGTGATAATTATTTAGGTCTTAGCTTAGAAAAGTTTATCAAGATTGTCTTGTCTGCTATGCAAGAGATTGCTGACCCTTTAGGTCTTTAGTTTAAACAATACGCCATTCTATATCCTTGTCCTTGCCGGCAAATTCAAGCCAGTCACCCTCTGGGGTAATAACATACCACTTCCTTCTTGTTTCTGACCAGACCATAGGATTGCCATCATAGAATGGCTTTTTTATTACTTCTTTTGGCTTTAGCCGGTCCAACTCCAGCCATTTCTTAAAAACAGTTTCAATAGAATAATCAAGACCGCGTGAGTTAGCCCATTGAGCCACTCTATTAATAGCTTCCTTGCTTTTTGCTAAAGAGCCGGCTAATTCTAACAGCTGTTTAGCCGGACGGGTAAAGCGGGAATAGATTATCTTCTTTTTCTTAGCGTCCTGTTTAATCTGTTCTAAGGTCAAACCCTTGCTGTAAAAGTAATGATTAACTATCTGTTGTATTTCTGTCTCTTCTTTTTTCTTTTTTTCCCTTTGCTTCTTCTCTTTCTCTTCTTTAGAAATCTTTGCTTTTTTCTTTTTTTCAGTTTTTTTCGGGTCCATATTTTTTTACCTGGAAACGATATATTACTTTTCTTTCCTCTGGCGAGAGACCAGCTTTTTGAGAGGCAATATTTATTTGTTCAGTTACTGTCTCCACTTCCTCTAAGTCAGGCAGGAGTAAACCCGATTTCCCAGGATTATCTAAACTCTTTATAATAATACCATATTTCTTAGGGTTTAAGTCATCTATGCCCTCAATCGGCTCCGGACTACTCAAGATAGAAACTGTATAAGAAAGGCTTTCCAGCTCTGCTGGCTGGACATGGCCAAAGCGATAATCTTCAGTAGCTGCCGCAATAGCATTATGGATAGTCTCCTGGGCAATATTTTTCTGAGTAGCTAAGTATGTGCCAATACAGCCCCTTAATTGACCTTCTTTTTCTATGGTCACGAAGACCCCGCCCTTATTATTTAAGAATTCTTGCTCGATATTATCGGACGGACTGATAATTTCTCCTTGCTTAATATAAGAGTCGACTGCTCTTTTAGCTAATGTGGTCAAAGTGTGCATAATCTATTTTATTAAAAACCTAGCTACCAGATAACCGACTCCAAATGGCGCTTGGTAAGAAAGGATATCCACTT
>JAGYMG010000084.1 GCA_018400675.1 bacterium | reverse complement strand
GCGCTTTGGGAGCGTAGGATTCCCGGTTCGAGCCCGGGCGCCCCGAAAAGAATTTGAAAGGCGAGAGTAGCATAGTGGTAATGCAATGGCCTTCCAAGCCATCTACGCGGGTTCGATTCCCGTCTCTCGCTCCGATATTTCCAATAATTTAATTCCTAGCTCAAGAGATAGTTTAGTTGGTTTGAGCCAATCAAAAAACCCGTCCTTTTCAGAGCGGGTTTTTTTGATTGCTTTATTTAACAGAGTCTTTTAAGCTTTTTCCTGCTTTAAATTTTGGAACTTTCTTGGCAGGAATCTTAATGGTAGCTCCTGTCTGGGGGTTTCTACCTGTTCTTGCTTTTCTCTTGGAAACAGAGAAAGTCCCAAAACCAGTGAGGACAACATCCTTACCTTTGGCTAGAGCTCCACCTATTTCATCTAAAACAGTATTTAAATAATCACCAGCATCTTTTTTAGAGCAACCTTTTTTAGCTAAAGCTTCAACTAAATCTTCTTTTGTTATTTTTGACATTTTCCTTTTATTTTTATTTATTAAGATTGTTAAGATCGTCTCGACCTTTTGTTTACCTTATTATAGCAAAGTTATCGGGCATATTCCACAACTCTCGTCTCTCTGATAAGGTTAACTTTTATTTCTCCGGGATAATTTAATTCTTCCTGGATAGAAGCTGCAATATCCTTAGCCATTTTATAAGCTTCCAAATCATTAATTTCTTCCGGTTTGACAAATACCCTTATCTCCCGACCAGCCTGGATAGCATAAGCCTCTTTCACCCCCGTAAAACCAACAGCAATGTCTTCTAACTCCTGTAAACGTTTAAGATAATTCTCCAGAGTGTCTTTTCTTGCACCTGGTCTTGCTCCAGAGATAGCATCGGCTGTATTAATCAGGACAGCCTCCAAGCTTTCTACTGGATATTCCTCGTGATGAGATTTCATAGCATCAATAACTTCTTTTTTTTCGCCAAATCGTTCTAATATTTTAATACCAATATCAACATGAGAACCCTGCACCTGATGGTCTACTGCCTTACCGATATCATGCAATAACCCAGCTCTTTTAGCCACTTCCTTATTAAGGCCTAACTCTTCAGCTAAAGCACCAGCCAAGAGACTCACTTCAATAGAATGAAGGAGGACATTTTGGCCATAGCTGGTCCGAAAGAATAATCTTCCTAAGAGCTGCACTATTTTGGGATGAAGATTAATAATACCTGTCTCATACACTGCTTTTTCTCCGGCTTGCTTTACTTCTTCAGCCACTTTTTCCTTTGCCCCATTAACAATTTCTTCTATCCGGGCTGGCTGAATCCTGCCATCCTGGATAAGCTTATCCATGGCCACCTTAGCAATATGTCTCCTAATAGGATTAAAGCCGGAAATAATAATTGTCCCCGGCGTATCGTCAACAATTACTTCTACCCCTGTTGCTTTTTCAAAGGCCTTGATGTTCCTTCCCTCCTTGCCAATAATCCTTCCCTTAATTTCATCCGAGGGAAGAGAAAGAGTGGTCGTTGTTATTTCTTGAGATTGAGAAAGCCCGTATTTTTGAATAGCCTGGGTAACTATTTCTTTAGCCTGCGTGTCTAATTTTTCTTGACCTTCCTGATTTAATTTTTGAATCCTCTCTAAGAGTTCTTTCTGGCAATCATTTTCTACATTGTCCAGGAGAATTTTCTTGGCTTCTTCTTTTGAGAGACTTGATACTTTTTCTAATTTTTCTTTAGCCTTTTCTCTTAATCCTTCTATCTCCTCCTTCATTATTCTTAATTTCTCAAACTTCTCTTTGGCTTCTTTTTCTTTTGTTTCAAAAGCGGAAATCTTTTCATCCAGAGAATGCTCCCGGCGCAGGAGAATCTTTTCTGTTTTTAATATTTCGTTTCTTCTTTCGTCGTATTCCTTCTGAGCATTATCAACAACTCTCTTGGCCCGCTGATGGGCTCTATCTAATATTTCCTTAGCCTCTTCTTTGGTCTGGGTTATCTTTTTTTGGAGACGCGCCTCTATACTGCCACGCCTCTTCTTGACGATTGATTGACGAGCGTAATAGCCAAGAATAGCTCCAACCCAAAGGAGCGCTATCCCCAGCAATAATAGGATAATAATCTGGTTCATAGTTCAAAATGAAATTATAGGGAATAAACATATATCAAGACTATCGTGGTTTTATTTTTCCTTAATAAATTTCAATGGTTAGTTGATTACTGCAATCAATTCTAATAAAAAATGCCCTTATTGTAAAGGGCATTTAATGGTTAAAGATAAAAGGGAGAGAACCCTTTTTTTATAAAGCTACTCTAAAATTAACAACTGATCATCTTTACAGGTAAGAAAAACTTCTAAAGGGATGTCTCCATTAATAGCTTCAGCCGTTGAGGGATAAAGCTCCTTGGCAACAATAACTAACCTAACAACACTCTCCTGAATATCTTGGCAGGAATAGATTAGAGGAGTACTATAATTATTAACCTTACTTTCTAAATCACTGCTTTCTAGGGGACACAAGCAAGGATAATTCTCTGCTATCCCGGAATATTCTTGTAAACCCTCCTTGGACGGAAAAATTATTAGGATAGTGTTAGATTTTTTTAGACTAGCAAAATGTTCTTCTATTTTTTCTAAGAATCCTTCTCCTCCCAACATACTCATTTGCCCATGGATTAATTGCATCTCGTCCCAAAATTCGAAAAATCCATCTACTTTAGTTTCTCCCCCCATAAGATAGAGGGGAGGCTCCAAGGATATTGTCTCTATGGGGTTAGGGTTATTATTGGAACAGCCTACTAATCCCAAAAAGAAAAAAACAAATACCAACAACGCTAAAACCTTCCATCTTTTCATTTTAAAGACCTCCTTAAAAATATTTAGCTTTCTAAAAGCTGCCCTATTTTAAAATAGAAAAAAGATATTGTCAATAGTTGAATTTATGGATATAATATCTATAATGAAAGAATTTATGAATTATGAAAATAGTAAGGCTTATTATTCAAAAAGTAAAA
>JAGYMG010000083.1 GCA_018400675.1 bacterium | reverse complement strand
GAATAAACATTAGCCCAGCGAAGGCCTGATTTACCTAAATCATCAGTATTATCAGCATCTGGAACAATTGAGCCATCTACTTGGAGAGCATAGTCCGGAGAGGAAGTCCCGATACCAACCTTAGAATCTCTTACATATAAGGTATCATCAGCAGCAAAATGATTAGTCGTTGTAGCTGAACCCATCGTAATCCCATAGCTAGTTGTATCATCTTGATTATTAAATAAATAGATATCTTCAATCTCGTCAGCATTAAGACTATTAGCCGGCAGATTCAAATCTCCGGTAGCCGTAAAATCAGCTACTGCTAAAGAACCAGTTGTTGTCGCATTAGTCACACTTAAATCTCCGGTAATTGTTAAGATAGAACCGTCAAAGGTTAAATTGCTTTCTGAAACAAAACCACCAGAGCCATCATCAGTTAAAATTTCGTTATTGCTGCCTGAAGGCGTTGTATCTGAGTCAGTAGTATCACAGACAATTTGCGAGTTAGCGCTATCCCAAGTGCAAAGTTTAGCGTCGGTCAAAGTACCCGCCTTAACATCTGTGCCAACAATTAACACTTCGGAACTTAATTCTCCTGATGCTAAATTACCCCAAGCTACTTCTCCACCAGCATTTAAGTCTGTTAAGTTGCCCCAATCAATCATTGCGTCTGTAATAGAATCGTTTGGCAAAGTAAGATTGCCTGCTACTGTTAAATCATTACCAACATACCAATAAGTAGATGTAGCTGCCCCCGTTAGAGAGCCACCAGATAAAGGTAAATATGTTCCTGATAAGTCTGGGATATCTCCTGCTACTAAATCGTCATAATCATTATCGCCGGTAACAGTTAAGTTTCCATCTAATCTAAAATTTCCAATAATTGTTGAACTTGCCATAGACATAAATCCATCAGTAAAACCAAGGATAGTCGAAGTAGAAACTCCATAATCAGTATCTGTCCAAGCAAAGTCAGAACCAGAGCCAGAATTATCCGTTCCCTCATAGATAGAACCATCAGCAGCTACTTTTAAGTCTCCGCCGCCGCCGCCAAGACCATCTATGGCTAAATGAGTAGTGGTTGCTTTAGTAACCCATAAATTAGCCCATCTTAATCCGTCCTTACCAAGATCATCAGTATTATCAGCATCTGAAACAATTGAGCCATCTACTTGGAGAGTATAGTCTGGAGAAGTTGTCCCTATTCCTACCTTGCCACTCGAATCAATGATCATTATATCTGAGCCATCACCAATATTAACAGTATTATCAGCATCAACTGTTAAAACATCAGTTAATCCTGAACCAAGGGTTAATTCTCCGCTAGTATCAATTTGGAGAAAGTCAGTTGTCTCAACAAAGTCATCTGAACTGGAAGAAATTTTAAAGACCCCGCCACTGGACATAAAGAAATAATGTTTGCTGTCTGTTCCGGCATCAGTATCAGAAAGGGCAAAATAGGTTTCTGTATCAGCTACTTGTAAATTCCAATGAGGAGAAGTAGTACCAATACCAATATTGCCAGTATTATTATCTATATAAAGATGAGCCAGACCGTCCGCGTCTTGAACAGTAAGATCTCCACTAATAGTTGTTGTCGCAAAAGAAGCTTCTCCGCCTGATTGATTTAATATTCCGGCTACAGTTAAATCTTGTTCGATATAGAAAGAGCCTGTCGTTGTCGCGTTGCCTACTATTTTTAAATTGCTTTGAAAGGTAGTCGTTGCGTTAGCAGTCGCTGTATCTATTCCTAAATCTCCATTAGCATCAACGGAAAAGGTGACATAATCGTTGTCTTGATCGTCATAAGAAAGTTTTAATTGATCGGCTGTAGTCGAAGCATGAATTTGGCCAATAGTTACCAAAGCGCTACCTGGTGTTGTTGTCCCAATACCAACATTGCCAGTTCCATCAACAATAAAGATATCTCCATCATTGTCTTTCTCTGAAGAGATTGCCAAGTAGCCATTTGTTGAAGAAGCTGAAAGTTCTAAGCCAAAGTCTGAGTCATTATCGCCAATACCAATGTTGCCGCTAGCTAAGATGGTAAATAGATCAGAAGTTGTTGCCACATCTACTCCAGTTGGACCAGTCGTTGTTGCTACAGTAAACAAAGGGGTAGTACTGCCTTGAGTGCCGGCAACAGATAAAACAGCCCAAGGAGTAGTTGTGTTAATGCCAACATGCGTATTCTTAACACTCCCTGAACCATCAGATTCGGCATAGATTGTCAGAATGCTTTCTCCGTCAATTTTAGCCGTATATCTTTCAACTACTCCAGAAGCCGCGGAAGCAGTAACCGGCATATCTATCCAAGTTACTGAACCTGCATTAGTTTCAAATTCCAAAGGACCAAGATAAGCAGTCTCGCCTACTTCTAATTCGCCAGAGATAAATAAGGAATCATTAAAATTAGTTAGATTGGAGGTAGAAGCAGTTCCAATATGCAAAGCTGTTTGCGGAGTTGTTGTTCCTATGCCAACCCGGCCAAAGTAACCCGTGTTAACATCCACATAGAGAGTGCTTGTTGAGACTAAAAGATTATCACTGAAAGTAGTCGTTGCTCCAGCTGTTGATAAGCTAATATCTAATCCGCCATCAGCATTAATTTCAAATAAGCTGTAGCCGGAAGAGTCGCCAACAGACCAAGTTCCGGTTGTTGTCGCATTACCCGAACTATCAACAGTGAATAAGTCATTAACTCTAAATCCGCCGGTAGAAGAAGCTGTTCCTGAAATATTTAAATCATTAGAAAGAGTAAAGTAATCTTCACTATCATCCCATAAAAGATAGTCAGTTGTTCCATTATCAAAGTAGATATAGTTATCACCAGCGGTCGTCATTTGAATAAGATCAGTTCTTAATTCACCATCGACAAATAAAGAGCCGGTTGTTGTCGCATTGCCAGAAAAGTATGAATCTCCGGTAACAAAGAAGCTGGCATCATTAGTTGGATTAGTTGAACCAATGACAAATTTATCCGTAGCTGTAGCATAAGCAACAGTTAGATTGGTAAAATCACTGTTAGTT
>JAGYMG010000082.1 GCA_018400675.1 bacterium | reverse complement strand
TAAGTTTACGAGAAGCTTTAGAGGATATAAATGATAACGATACCCAAAGAGCTAAGAATATGTTATTTAATACAATAAGTCAGATAAATAAACATGAACAGAAAAAAGTGATAAATAGAGAATTGACCGCCAAGGTCAAAGAGATAGTTGAGGATCGGACTCATTTATCTAACTTACGCCAAGCAAGAATTAATAGTGAAGCCTCATTAGTAATTACAGCAGAGCTATGGGAATCATTACCTGTAAGTTTACGAGAAGCTTTAGAGGATATAAATGATAACAATACCAACAAGGCCAAGAAAGCGTTGTTTGATAAATTAAGCTCAATGAATAAAGAACAACAGCAGAGAGAGGTTAACAGATTCTTTGAACCTTCTGATAAAGCCAAAGATTTAGCTAAGAATTACAAGGAGCAGTTGGAACAGATTCTTGCTCAACCAGTAGCTCAACAGTCTCAATTATTAGAACAACTCAGGGATAGTATTTGGCAAGGTTTGGCTCGGAAACAAAAGGATGAGGCTTTGTTAAATGCACGATATACTCTTTCCAAGAAGCCAGAGTGGAAAGAATGGGATGAAGTTCAAAGAAGAACCAAAACAGAAGCCGGAGCCATAAAACAACTACTCAATCAACTTAGTGATGCTCTTAAAGGCCATTTATTAATTTATTTGGTCAATGTTAATCTTTTTACTTTCCGTCAGGCAAGGCAACAAATCTCTCAACTTACTCGGGACCAAATTGACACTTATTGGCGCAGCCTTTCAATCGTAGACCAATTAGCTTACAAGAGATGGGCAGAGGAGTTATTAGAGAAAGAGGAAGGTTGGGGTAAATTAAAAGATAATGCAAAGCAGGATAAAATAGATAAAAAGGCCAAGGAATTAGCCAAACAAATTGATATCATTGATACATTTGTTATGGATAATCTTTGGAGTGAAGAAATTTTAGAAGATTTACGAGAAGCTTTAGAGGATATAAATGATAACGATGTCAATAAAGCCAAAAAATCTCTGTTTGATAAACTGGATGAAATGAATGAGGGACAGCAACAAAAAGAGGTGGACTTATTCTTTGAACTCTCTGATAAAGCCAAAGATTTAGCTAAGAAGTACAAGGAGCAGTTGGAACAGATTCTTGCTCAACCATTAGTCCAACAACCTCAATTGTTAGAACAGCTTAGAGATGTTGCTTGGCAGGATTCTTCTCCGGAAGGAAAAGATAAAGCACTTAGAGCGGCAAAAGATACCTTATCCAAGAAGCCAGAATGGAAAGAATGGGATGAAGCTCAAAGAAGAACCGAAACAGAAGCTGAGGCAAAAAGACAGCTGCTCAATCAACTTAGTGATGCTCTTAAAGGTCATTTATTAATTTATTTAGTCAATGTTAATCTTTCTGCTCTCCGTCAGGCAAGAGTTCAGAATAATATTTCTATACTCATTACCGGCCAACTTTGGCAGTCATTGCCTGAGAGTTTTCGCCTTGCTCTAGAGGATATAAATGATAACAATGCCAACAAGGCCAAAAAATCTCTGTTTGATAAGATGGATGAGCTGAATAAAAAAGATCAACAGAAGGTAATTGACGAAGAATTCAGACCCGCTGTCCAACAGCTTCTTACTAATCCAGCTATCTTGGATGTTTTACGCAGAGCTAGAAGAGTATACAGTAGGGCAAGAACAGAAAAGAATAAAACTTTGGTTATTAGGGCTTTTGCTAATGTACTAGGCCAGTACGTCTCTTTAATGCCCTATCTTAGCCAATCTTTAGAAGATCTAAATAACAACAACCCTGATAAGGCCAAAAAGGATTTATTTGATAGATTGGTAGCTAAACAGATCGAGCCTATTATTGAGGAAGGAATAGAGAGATTATCAAAACTAATAGCAAAACCTTCTATAAGACTATTTACCAGTCAGATAAAAGGAGGGTGGATATCTTTTCACCAGAGGTACTTGAGGCGCCAGGTTTTGGCTTTCTTGGTTTGGCTGTTGAATGTTGAGCCGGAAATCCAAAGTGAATTGGGGTATTCGGCAAGAGCGAATTATCTTGAGTCTTTATGGAATGAGGGCGGTCTTAAAGCCAGGGCTCCGCCTTGGTTGAATGAGGTTTTTGAGAGCCTGTTGCGTATTTTGCAGGCTACTTCTCCATCTGAGGAGATTGTTACTGAGGTAATGACAAGCAAAGTCCTAGAGCTGTCACAAAGTCATCTTTCGGGCTTAAAGCTTACCAGGGACTTTTTAAATCAAATAGAACAAAAAAGAGCTGATTCTAGCCAAGAGCAGTATGAGGCAGCAAAAGATACTGCTACCCAGTCTATCAGGAAAGCTCTATGGGGTGAATTATCATCAGAAGAACAAACCGCTTTTTCAGGTAGTTACAATAACGATACCGTTGCTGCCCAACAAGCACTTTATAAACAAGTAGATTCTATAGTAATAACCTCTGTTCCGGTAGACTTAAGAGTAGATCTGATCAAAGAAGCAAGAAGAATACTATACAATAAGCAACTTTTTACCTCTAATGAAGATTCACAACAATCATTGTTGAGTAAATTTAGGCAAACTCTTCCGGTTTTCTTTTCTTTGGGAGCTTTGCTGTTTTTTAGCCGTTCTGCCGGTGCAAGTGAATCAGCTTCAACACCTGGATTAGTCGGCCTTGCCTCTATCCACCCTGTAATCCTTTGGGGGATTGTAGGATTGGTAGCTGTGGGAGTTGGGGTTGGTTTATTCTTTGCGATTTGGCGAGTATGCTTCCCAGTGAGTTGGTTTCTATGGCGGTTGAAGGGTCCAAGTGGTTTTAATACTGAACAAGCAGCTGCAGCATTAAGAAAGCTTGGCGATAAGAGGACGCTTGGACCTTTTGTAAAGGCATTGGACAATTCAGATGGAAGTATACGCAGAGTTGCTTTTGAAGTATTAAATGAGATTGGTGTGTTAACTACAGAGTTAAAGATAAAGCGCTATAAGGCTGATTTGGTGGATGTGCATTGGGAAGATACTCGTGTAGCCGCTGCAAAAGCCTTAGGGGAAATAGGCGATAAGCGGGCAGTTGAGC
>JAGYMG010000081.1 GCA_018400675.1 bacterium | reverse complement strand
ACCCAAAAACAATTCTACAGAAATCGGCTGTAGATTAGCAGTAAAGTTTTAAACACACTCAGTAACTATAAATAAAGCAGATTCGTATGCTAAAAGCGCCTCCTTAAAAAGAGGCGCTTTTACTTTAAGGAGCCCTAGCACTATGGAAGATTGCTTCCAAACATTCCTATTATAGGGATATTCATAAGACAAACTGCAGATACCATATCTTGAATTTCTATCAGCAGCTCTTTTTGTTAAAGCGAAATAGTCCTTGCAGAAAAGAAGAATATCGTTTAGACTATTGATATGCCTAAAAAAAGATCCTTACGAGCCAGATTACGCAAAGCCGGCATCCGCCATTACGATAAACTCATTCACGACCAACCCAAAGAGTGGCTGCTCAAAAACTTCAAGAAAGGTGCTACTGATTATCCTATTAATATCTCTCTTCTGATGCGCAACATTGTCTGGCAAACCAGAGAGAGAATTCAAGCAGGAGAGAAGCCGCCCCTAAAAGAACTCCTGCGCACCTTCTGGTATATGTATATCAAACCCACCTTATCAAGAGCAGATGTTTTGGCTGATGACACTGATCAATACATTCAGCTTAGCGCCACCATCAGCGATATGGTGACAGAAAGAGAAATAATGCGGTACAAAGATATCGGTTTCCGCGATAATAACAAAGCCTACAGAAAAGTAGGGGCCAACGCCAACATAATTCTTTTCTCAGAAAAGTTAGGCCATCAGGATTTTCTCTCAGATATCGCAGACAAATATAATGTTTCCATTCTGGCCCTGGGCGGCCAGCCGTCAGTGCTAACCTCAGAATATTTTGTTGACACAGTCCGAAAGGCAGGAGTCAATTTACAAAGATCTTTTTATCTATTCAGCATAGTTGACTACGACACCAGCGGATGGATTGTCAGGGACTCCTTCATTAAAAACCTAAAATTTTACGGCATATCCAACACCAGGGTAGTTGATTTAATCCATCCTGATATGCTTACCCCGGAAGAAATAAAAATCTCTCGAGTCACCATTAAAGCTGGTGAGTCTATGCGGGTAAAAAACAAAAACTGGTTAAAAGAAATCTACAAAAGAGATTACCACAACCAAAGATACCTTGAAGAAACTAAACGAGGGAAAAAAGTTTTTTATGGTTTACAAGCTGAGTCTATTTCTGCTAAACGTCTAGAGGCAAAGTTAGAAAAAGTAATGGTTCCCTTAATCGGCAAAAGCGAAGACTTACTAAAAACATTTGAACTAAAGGAATTAGATAAAGCTATCAAGGATCTTATTATTCATAAAGTAACTTAGCCCCGACGCTACGGTCGGGACAGGGGGGTACTATGCCTAAAAATAAACCAGCTGAATTTATCAGATTCAATACGATTAAAGAGTATGTCAACGATATCTTAAAAATGCGTTCCTCAGACAGCGCAGTAAAGCAATTTATCAAAGAGTTTGATTTAAAAGTAGAAGAAGCTCTCATCGATGCCGGCAACATAGCCAAAGGGGATAAGCGCAATACTGTTATGGATGAAGATATTACTCCAACCATAGAAAAATATCTGGGCAAGAAACACCTAACCTGGCAGGAGACAGCAGAAGAAATTATAAAACAAAATCCAACTGATCTTGGCAAGATATCAAAAACCATTAATGACTATATCGAAAAGGATCAGAAGAAAAAATGAATCAGGGCGAACTAACTCTTGCAATATCAAAAAGATTCTTCCTTACCCAGACTGAATCCCGGGAGATTATAAAATTCATTCTCTCCCGCATAACAGAGGACCTTAAAAGAGGGGAGAGGGTGTACTTTCGAGGCTTCGGCTCCTTCGACAAAGAAACAAGGCGTTCCAAGAAGGTCCGCCATCCGGAAACAGGCAAGCTCCTAACCATACCAAAGCGAACCACTGTTGACTTTAATCCTTCCGCGTCTCTCATTAAAAAGATAACTTAGCTTTTATTATGTATCGCCCTCGCCGCAGACAGACAGGCTGGCTGTGGCTCAGCGCACGTTGCGCCTGCCAAAGGTCGGCGTGCTCGGACTCCGCCCTTGACAAGCGAGCTGTTCTTAGTTGCGTGTCTGTCAAGGGCTCCGCTGCCTGCGCTCGCCGACCTTTGGCTTACCGTCTCTAAGAGAGCCACAGCCAGCCTGTAGAGCCGGCCAAGGCACTCAAGGCAGGCTCGCTTTCTTTGGCCGGCCCCGCCTTTGCCTTAGCAGTCTAAGCTCGCTAAAGCCCTCTAAGCAGGTTAGGCAAAGGCCTGCCTGCTTTGCCTCATAGCCCTCTTTCAGCCGTTTCGTTCGATAAGGTTGTGGTGTATTCGTGGCGTTTCGTCACTTCGTTTCACAATGTCTTATTACTCTTTGTGGCTCTGCCTTTGGCAGGCCACAAACAGCAAGGGGTGCTTGATAATTTTGCTCTCTGCCTTTGGCAGCTCGCAAAACTATCACCGACTCTTGAAGCCTGCGGCATCAAGAGTCGGGCGCACCCTAATAAGACATTGCTCCACTGCGTTCCTTTTTTTATTTGTAAGTATGTGGTGACAAGTTGCGGGTTTCCAGGAAGGCCCGGAAGGCTCGTATCAACTCAGAAGCCGGCAGGCGCGATGTAAGTCTATCGAGCAGCAATAGGTAACAGCTATATCAATAATTTCAGAGATGCAATCCGTAGGTTCTTAAGTTGCCCTTCTCTTCCTGGGTCGGTCGTTTCGGGCAACCGCCCGCCTGGGGGCGGGCGAGAAGTAAAAAAGGTATTTAAGTGGTAATTCATAAGGCTTATCTTGCTTATGTTAGATAGTTAGCTTGGTTAGCTTTTACATAACGCGGTTTTATCGTAAGTTGGGCGTTAATTGTTGCTTCGCCTATATGCCCAACTTCAGCGATAAAACGCGTTATATAAACTTTTTGTAAGGAAATAGCCTAAATGGAGAAAATAAAAGCAGTTTACCTACCATAGCTGTTTTTACCAGCGCAGAAAAGGAAGGCAGAAAACAGCTATCCTAGTTTGCCTGCTCTTATTTTCTCTGGGCAAAAAGCCGCAAAACAGTCATATAAAACAAAAGTGGTT
>JAGYMG010000080.1 GCA_018400675.1 bacterium | reverse complement strand
ATTCGTTTCTATAAATATTATTATGATAGAAACGGAGATTTCCAGGGGAAAGAGTTATATAAAGATCCGTTAAGTTTAAAGAGTAAATTTGGAAAATTAAGCGATAAGGTTGGACTTGGCGGTGCGCTAGGATTAGTTGCTGTTGGTATATCTTCTCTGATTGTTTTGGCCTTAGGGGCTATAGCGGTATTGAAGAAAATGGCTGCTGGCAGGTTAAAGAAAACTCAGAAAGATTGGGATAATGTAACAGCACCTAATCAAGGTTCGGCCTTAGGGAAGATTAAAAAGAATTTAACTGATATAAATAAAGAAAGGTCTATTGGAACCCCTGCTTTACCGGCTGATCTTTCTTCGGCTCGGAATACGGCAGAAATGCTGCAGAGAGTATCTAAAACAATCAGAGATGGAGTATTAAGCATAATCAAGGATGAGTTTTATCCTGACTGGGGAAAAGAGCAGGATATTGCCGGCGGAGAAGTTGATGTAAATAATAAAGCCTTTGTGAGAAGGTTAATCGATAATCTAGCTTATTATCTAGCTATATTAAACGGATTCAGCTGGGATAATTTGAAGGGGCTGCGCGGATACGGAACTGATATCAGAGGGTTTGAGCGCTGGTTAGCTAGTGCCGGTATTGGTAGTAAAAAAGTTGAGGCTATAAAAAGCTTTTTTAGCCAGAATCCGTTTCTTTCCCTGATAATGTTTGAGATGATGATGGATGAGATAGGCGCTTATTTTAGGACAGAGTCGGCTAACGTAAGATATTATTATCTCTACAGGCTAATTCAAAAGCAGATAAATCCAACTAACCCGCAGGCGATGGATATCTATAGTATAAGAGGTGAAAAAGATAAGATGGAGAAGTTTTTTAAGGCTCAGTATGATCTGGCGAAAAAAGCCGGGCATGGAAAACATCAGCATCTTCTTATTGAAGATATGCAGGAAGTGTTTTCTAATATTTCTAAAGCAGAAGATTTTATAAGCGATAGAGACAGTAATAAGGATACAATTCAAATGGTGGAAAGCTATAAACCCAGAGCAGGTCCGGTTAGGAAAGACTTTCCAATTATTTCAGCTTTTTCTAATATGTGGGTTCCATTAACATTACTTCTGCTTATCGGAGGGCTTAGTGTTGCTATTCCAATTTTAGCTCCTTATCTTCCTATAGGTATAACAGCTATCCCGATAGGCATAACAGGTTCTGGCTTGCTCCAAGCTTTAAAAGGAGCAGTATTATTTACTGGCTTAGTATGCGGGATAATCTACATATTAAATTGGCTAACCTCCCGAGGTGATAAAACCGAGAGTTTAGTTGCCCGAGGTGATAAAATCGCTGATGAAAAACTTAGCAATAGGCGGCCGATATACTTCTGGCTATACACAGGTTTGAGCCTCCTTTTTGGTTTTATATTAAACGCGCATTTAGTTTCCTGGACTTGGCCGGTAATAGTTAATTTCTTTTACAGCACTTGCGGTTGGGGTCATCTGGTTTCGGTGGGTATAAGCGCAGTGCCTTTATCATTATTTACGATTGGTATAGCGGTTCTAACTTTTCGGGCTTTCCATTATTTATTCCAGATGAAGTTCTCCTGGTATGCTTCTAAAGAAACCGGTAAAGGTGAGATTAAAGCAGGAAAGTTAAAGCAAGCTTTTAAAGGGTTTAGGGATGCTAAGCAAAGAATCGAGGAGGAGAAATTCATTTCCCATTTAGGCACTCAAGAGTCAAGAAAAGAATATTTTGAAAAATTATGGAAACGGTTCTTAGATATCCAGTTTATTACCGGTGAAATTGACCAAGATGCTAAACAATGGTTAGAAACATGGGTTGAAGGAAGCGATATTAAAAGGGTTTTTAATAATGGGAGAAAAGGTGTTGGTGCCATTAGCGAAGACGCTCAGGAAAGGATTGCCCGTTTTGCCGAAGGCTGGCTGATGGATTTACCGCCGGCTTTAAAATGGTTATCTATAATTCCTTTTGGAGTATATATTTCAGGAAGTGGATTTAGGACTTGGGTTAAGGACAAGAAAGATCCGCTTTTAAAGGCGTCATCAATGGTTGTTCTTCAGAAGGTTTTTGAAGACCAAGGAGAAACTGCTTTGAACCTATTTATCCGCGCTTACAGAACTCAATGGGAAAATGTTGTAAAGGATATGGACAAAATTATAGAAGCTATTGCTAAAGAAGATAAAGATATAATGAGCAGGGTTCCGGCTAATATCATTATTCCGGATTCACTTAAAGCAGAATTATTGACTCTTTCCGGGAAACGACTGTTAACCAATTTACCATCGTATCAGGTTTTGGATGACACAACAAGGGATTACTTGGATAAAGCGATTGTTTATTGGGCAATTCGTAAGGCTTCCTGGATGCCGGCAAAACAGCTTTATGAGGCTACAGAGATTATTGATACATTCGAAGATTTTACTCGGATGTGTTTTCCTGCTGGTAAAAATACAGATGCAGATAAGAAGGAGCAATACGATAAAGATATTAAATATTTAGTCAGCAAGAAGACACAGATTCTTATACCAGAAAGAACTAAAAGCGATGAAGCCAAAGAGATGTTAAATAAAATTCTTAAACAATACGCAGAGGTAGTAGAAAAAACTGACGGCAATAAAGCATCTATCTACAACTCTGATTCTAAAAAGATAGAAGTAAATGCTTATACTCCGGAGAGCCCAAGGCTAGGAGTTGTGGGCGGTAAAGTTATCGGTCAGACAATGGGTTTTCCTTTTATCAGGGTTTTATTCCCTATTTATACCGATACCAACAGCGGCTTTATGGTAGAAGAATCGGCCCGTCTGCCGTTTTCTTTAACTCAGGTTAATGAATTTATGCCTTATAATTTAACTACAGATTTCTTGTCATACGGTGAAAAAATTTACCATAAGAATTTGACTACCGAAGGGAAAGCTTCTAACTGGTCGGATGAAACCTGGGTTATGGTTAATCAAAGGATGATGAGCCGAGCAGACCCTAAAGGCGCGGTTTCTTTTTACGGCCATCCCGGCGGTGCCCATGTGGGCCAGATGCGGGCGGTTAACGCGCAGCCTTTTGAC
>JAGYMG010000008.1 GCA_018400675.1 bacterium | reverse complement strand
CAGTATTACATTCAGATTGTGTAATTAGTTTTTTAGGAACAAAAATTACTTTTTTGATTTTCTTCCCAGTTAACCATTTCTCAATTTTAGGACGGGCCAAGGCAATGCGTTCAGCTGATCTCTTAGAAATATCTAATTCTACTTGTAGCTTATCTCTTATCTTACCATTGACCTGGACAACCAGATCAAACTTATCCTCAGCTAATATCTTCGGATTGTAATCCGGCCATTTTTCTAAGAAGATTGTCTTTTTTCTTTTCCAGAGCAAATGCCATAATTCTTCAGCAATATGGGGGGCAAAAGGACTTAAGATAGTCAGGAAAAGGGAAAAGTATTTTGAAGGCACTGCTGTTTGATCCTCCATGTCATTAACCAAGATCATAAGAGCTGAGACAGCTGTATTAAATTTCAATTCATCAATGTCTTGAGTCACCTTCTTAATTGCTTTGTGCAAACTCTTTTCTAGCTGTTGCATAGCCGGATCTTTAGTATTCACCCTTCTCTTCACCTTATGTTGGAGATGCCAAATTCTTTCTAAGAAACGCCTCATTCCTTTTACTCCTTTATCATCCCAAGCAATAGCCTCACCGAACGGGCCAACAAACATCTCGTACAGTCTTAATGTATCAGCCCCATGGTTATTAATCACCTCTTCTGGATTAACAACATTCCCTTTTGATTTTGACATCTTAATACCTCCCTGGCCTAGGATAACACCATGAGAGGTTCTCTTCAGATACGGTTCTAAACCAATAGAGCGGGGCACTGCTTTGATGTCCCAAAGAAATTTATAGACAAAGCGGGAATAAAGCAGATGAAGGGTTGTATGCTCCATACCTCCGTTATACCAATCCACCGGCATCCATCTGAGTAATTTTTTTCCCGAGGCTAAAGCAGTTTTTCTTTTGGGATCGCAATAACGCAGATAATACCAATTAGAACCAGCCCAATTAGGCATTGTGTCTGTTTCCCGCCAAGCGATCCGGCCGCATCGAGGACAACGCGTCTTTACCCACGACTTAATTTCTGACAAAGGAGATTCACCGGTGTCAGTGGGCTTATAACTTTTAACGTCAGGCAGGACTACTGGCAGCTCTTTTTCTGGAGCAGCTATCCAGCCGGGATTAATCAATTCACCTTTGCTAAAATCCTTCTTATCCTTACCCTCTTCTATCCTTCTCTTACAATGAGGACAGAAAACAAGAGGGATTGGTTCACCCCAATAATGTTGACGGGAAAAAACCCAATCCCTTAATTTATAATGAATAGCTGACTGGGCAATTTTTTTCTGGGCAAAGAACTGACCTATACGTTTAGCCGCATCCTTTGATTTCATGCCATTAAATCTACCCGAATTGATCAATGTGCCCTCACCGCTATAAGCTTCCTGAAGTCTGCCATTATCAACCACCAAGCTGGGTCTTGTTGGACGATTTTTTGACAGTGGCTTGATCACTGCTACAATGGGCAGATTATAACGCAGAGCAAAATCTAAGTCTCTTTGGTCATGAGCCGGTACACCCATAATTGCTCCTGTCCCATAGTGCATCAGGACATAATCAGCAATAAAGATAGGCACTGCCTTATTATTAGCCGGGTTAATAGCTGTAACGCCATTAACCATAACACCTGTTTTTTCTTTTTCCCCGGCTACACGATCCTTCTCCAGTTTTTTTTGAGATTGCTTAATATATTCCTCTACCCTTTTCCGATTAGTCATCCGGCACTTTATTTTCTCCAGCAAAGGATGTTCCGGGGCCAAGACTAAATAGCTGGCTCCAAAAATAGTGTCTAATCTTGTTGTAAAAACCTCGACATCAAGATCAGAAAATTCTTTAATAGGGAACCTTACCTCATATCCCTCACTCCTGCCTATCCAATCTTTTTGGAGTGTCTTAACCCGCTCCGGATAGTCTACTTGAGACAATCCCTTAATAAGTTTTTCGGCATACGCTGTAATCTTAAGCATCCACTGTTCTTTTTCTTTCTGGATTACTTTAGATCCACAACGCTCACAACAGCCATCAATAACTTCCTCATTAGCTAGACCTGTCTTGCAAGAAGGGCACCAATTAATAGGCATTTTCTTCTTATAGGCCAAACCCTTTTTAAAAAATTGAAGAAATATCCATTGGGTCCATTTATAATAATCGGGATCAGTTGTATTAATCTCCCGACTCCAGTCAAAAGAAATACCTAATGACTGTTGCTGTTTTTTGAAGAAAAGGGTATTCCTTTTAGTCGTTATAGTCGGATGCTCACCTGTCTTAATAGCATAATTTTCAGCTGGCAGACCGAAGGCATCCCAACCCATAGGAAAAAGAACATTAAATTTTTCCATTCGCCTCTTCCGGGCAAGGATATCTAGACCAACATAAGAACGGCAATGGCCAACGTGGAGACCCTTGCCTGAGGGATAAGGAAACTCAACCAAGATATACTGCTTGGGTTTTTTGGAGAATCGCTTAGCCTGATTAACTTTTTTATTTTCCCAGTAGTTTTGCCACTTGGGCTCTATTTCCTTTGGCTTATACATAGAGTAATAATAAGAAAGATGCTATTTTATTTTATCATCTAATTATTATTTAGCCAATTTAAACAGCGTTTTGGCGTTATTAGTTGTTATCCCAGCTATTGTTTCAAATTTTGCTTTTCGCTCTGCAGCAATAGTCTCTACTATATACTTTAAATAGCGCGGATCATTTCTTTTTTCCTTATCGTCCTGCTCGGCTTGAGGAGGTATCAAGAAAGGACAATCTGTCTCAACCAGCATTCTATCCAAAGGCATTTTCCTGATTGTTTCCCCAAGACCCATCTTAAAAATAATACCATTAAAACCAAGGTAAAATCCCATAGCCAGATACCTTTGAGCGACAGACCAATCACCGGTAAAACAATGAATGACTCCCTGGAAGGAACCATTACTCTTAAATGCTTCTAATATCGCCAGGAGATCCTGATGGGCTTTGCGACAATGAATAATCACCGGCAGATCTAATGATAGAGCAAAGGCTAGCTGTTCCAGAAAAAGATTTTTTTGCCTTTCTTTAAACGCTGCTGCCTGCTTCTTTGTTTTTGGCTTACGCCAATAATCCAGCCCTATCTCGCCCAAGGCAACAATTTTTTTATTCTTTTCCCCTTGTTCAGAAAAGATAAGACGTTCGTATTGCTCAGAATTAAAGTATTCCTGGTCTAGGTTTTCTGGGTGAATACCCACAGCTGCATAAACACCAAAAGGAGAAAGACCGCTCAAGGCAACAACCTCTGCTGAACTCTGATAATTGGTCCCCACATTAATCATCCAGATATCTTTATTAAGACAATCCCTGATTATTTCTGTCCTGTCTTCTTCAAAATCAGGAAAGTTTATATGGGCATGAGTATCAATAAGCATAATACTAAGATACTAACAGATTTTTGATAAATTAAAAGGAGGCGATTTTAAAAAATCGCCTCTTTTGTGTCCAGGAGTACGTTCACAAGACCTTTATAATCTCCTGAATTCTCCTCTGGACAATAACCATCTCGGACTCGGTTGCTCTGCGCTCTGATTCTAATCTATCACAGTGCTCAGCCAATTCTTTCTTTTTAACATCACTCAATTGAATACCGTCTACCAAAAGCATTTCTTTAATTTCTTTTATAGCATTGTCAATTTTCCTTTTGTGCTCACTCAGGTTGCTAAATTCCTGATGAAGATTGTAGACCACTACATCGCCATGGTCACTCTTAACAAATAAATCCTTCATTGCCTATCCTCCTTTAATTTTTAAGGATTAAAATCGTTCTCATAAAACGGACATACTCTTTTGCTTGAACCATATACCCTCCCCTCCTTTTTCTCTTTTTTCCTTTACAGCCTTTTCTAATTTTTAAAGTGCCCTGAATTAAAAAATCCCCTACAGCTGAGGAGATTTTAGTTTCTTATTTTTATCGTTTATCGGATTTAATATTGATGTTCAACTAAAAAATCTCCCAGCTTAATAAAAGGGATAATGCTAAATAATAATCCTAATATATTACTTGGGAGATTGCTTTTCTTCAATTGTATATATTCTTCTGACATTGAACCTTTTTAATCCGATATTTTTTTATTATATTTATCTCTGCCAGCCTGTCAAGTCTTTAATAGCTATCTTCTCTCTTAAGCATAGTATAAGCAGTCTAGTCGCTGATCAAATCCGGGGGAATAATGGCTCTCCTTTTTTTGGTTGAACTAGCTGTTTTTTCATTTGTTCAGCTGTTGTTGGTAGAAAAATCTGGAGCAGGTGAGCCACTTCTTTCAGAAGAGCCAAGCAATTGTTCAGAATTGCTTCCCTGTCTTCTTCAGCCTGCCAGGGTTTTTTTTCTTCTATATATTTATCAGCGAGACTGATCAATCGCCAGATAAGAGCCAGGGATTCATTGAAGCGAAAACTGGCCAGGAGTGTTTGGGATTCTTTTGTCACTCTATCAACCTGTTCTCGCAAATAATCATCCTTTATCGCTACCGCCTTATCTCCTTGCTGCCCTGCCGCCAGGGTAGTTACCCTGGCCAAGAGATTACCCAAGCCTGAAGCCAAATCATCGTTATACCTTTTCTCAAATTTATCACGAGTGAAATCACCGTCTTCACCCGGGGTTATCTCCCTCAAAAGGAAATAACGGAGAGCATCTGTGCTATAGGTTTCAACCAGATCAAAAGGATTAACAACATTGCCTAAACTTTTTGACATCTTCTGGCCATTAGCTGTAATAAATCCGTGAATAAATATTTGCTGCGAGGGAGCCAGTCCAGCTGACATTAACATTGCCTGCCACATAGAACTCTGCTGGCGAAGATTATCTTTACCAGCTACTTGCAACCCGGGCCAAAAACTATTAAATCGCTCTTGATTATCAGGCCAGCCCAGAGCAGCAATATAATTAACCAAAGCATCAAACCAGACATAAATAGTCTGGCTATCATCACCCGGGACAGGTATCCCCCAAGGCATTTTTTCGCGTAGACGAGAAATGCTAAAATCTGCTAAGCCCTGGCTGGTAAATTCTTTGATCTCATTGAAACGAGACGCAGGAAGGACAAAGTCCGGACGCTGATTATAGAGCTCTTTTAATCTCTCCTGATACTGAGCATAACGGAAAAAATAATTTTCTTCTTCAATTATTTCTAACCGCTGATTTGGGTGAATAGGACAACGGCCTTTTACTAGTTCTGATTCTTTCTTCTCCATTTCGCAACCCACACAGTATTTAATCTTGTAATTCTTTTTATAGATATCCCCTCGTTCCTGACAGCGCTGCCAGAAAGCTTGAGCTGCTTTTATATGAGTGACATCAGTAGTCCGAATAAAATTATCATAGCTTAATGTAAGAGCTTCTTTCAGGTCTTTAAATTTTTTACTATAGCGATCACAAAATTCCTGAGGGGTAAGCTCGTTTTCTGCAGCCTTGCGATATATCTTAAGACCGTGCTCATCTGTCCCAGTATTAAAAAACACAGTCTCCCCTTGTTGGCGATGATAGCGGGCGATAACATCAGCCTGGACTATCTCCAAAGCAAAACCCAGATGAGGTTCAGCGTTAATATAGGGCAGCGTTGTTGTGATATAAAAATTTTTGCCTGTTGCAGCCATAATTATTCTTTGTTCAGGATGAGGACAAACTCACCCCTGATATCTTCTTTTTCCAATTCCTTAATAACATCTCCGATTACACCACGGTAAATAGTCTCAAAGTGTTTAGTTAATTCTCGGCCCAGACAAATCTTAGCTGAGATATTAGATGTCTGGATAGCGTCTGCTAACTCCTTTAACGTCTTTAGTATCCGATGAGGAGATTCATAAAAAATAACCGGATGAGAAGAATCAATTACCTGCTTAAAAAATTTGTTCCGCTTCTTTTTTTGAGGCGGGAATCCTAAAAAAAGAAATCTATCCATAGGGAAACCAGCAATACTAACCGCCGTTGTTAAGGCTGATGGCCCTGGGATAGGGACAATCTTAACCCTATCAGCCAGATTATTAGCCACAGCTGCAACCAGTTTATTCCCGGGATCAGAAAGACCAGGCGTGCCAGCATCGGAGACAAGGGCTAGGTTGCTGCCTGACTCTAAAAGATTTAATATTTTTTTAACCTTGGTTAACCGTGAATGCTGGTGATAGCTGATTGTTTCTGTTGCTATCTGAAAACGATTCAAGAGCTTCTTTGTCTCCCGGGTATCTTCAGAAAGGATAACATCCACCTCTCTTAAAGTATCCAAGGCCCGCTGGCTAATATCTCCTAGATTGCCGATAGGTGTTGCTACTATATAAAGAGTACTCATATCAATCCTGATTTAAATTACTCCCGGTCCTTGTTTCTCTAAATATTTTCCTCTTTCCTTCCTGATATAATCATTAGCCACCTCAAAGATAATGCCAGCTAAAGGAATAATTAAAATAGCACCAACAATACCCCAGAGACGAAAACCAATCGTAAGGGATACCAGGACTACGGCCGGCGGTATGCCCATAAACCTCTTGAAGAGTAAAGGCAGGATAAGATTGCCTTCTAAAAACTGAATAATGATAAAACCGATGAAAAAGAAAACTGCCTGGAACCAGGAGACTAAAGCAATAAGAATACCAATAATAATACTGGCAAAGAAAGGACCAAGAATAGGGATAATATCCATTAAGCCGGCGAAGAGGCTAAGGATAAAGGCATACCTAACATCCAAGACAGTCAGGAGGATATAGCAACTGACGCCGACAAAAAGGATAGCTATCAGGCGAGAAATAAACCAGCTGCCTACTTTCTTCTTAGCTTTGAGAAGGAAATAACTAATCTGGCGATCGTAGCGAGGAGAAAGAAAAAGGATCAGTATTCTCTCCACTAAATCTCTTTCCAGAGAAATGAAAAAAGCTAGAGAAATAATAAATACTGTAGAAAAAGCTCCCCCGAAAACACTAAAAAGAGCGTTAAAGATATTGCTTCCGGCTTTTCCCAGCCAGTTTTCCAGGAGAATACTTAATGATTGAGTATTGTTGGCTACCTGAACGCCAAGACGGTTTAATATCGGCGATATCTGCTCAAAATAATAGGGTATATTTCTAGTAAAGGTCTGCACTTCATTGATAAAAATAGGGGCTGTCTTATAAAGAAAAAAGCTTATCAGAAAAAAGACAGTAAAATAAAGGAATGGGGTGCTAATAGCCCGAGGGATTCGTTTTTTTTCAAGGTTATCGATAAGAAAATTGAAAAGAACAGAAATAATAAAACTGAAGATGAAGAGAACAACTATAGCCTCAACAAGATAGAGAAAGTAGAGAATAATGGCCGTCAAAGAAATTTTAAAAATAGTCCCCCAGCTAATGTTAATATCAAGCGTTGATTGTTGTTCCATATTTTTAAATTTTTAATAAGTTATTAATTTTTGACCTACTATTATGGGGACCAATAAGGGCTAGGTTTAACTTTTCGGGTTTGAATATTGTTGCCGCCGCTGCAGCTATGTCTTTTTTCTTAATTTTATCAATCTTAGCAAATTTTTCTTTGAGACTCAGCATTTGCTCTAAGAGTACTGCCTGGCTGCCGTAAAAAGAAGCTTGGGCACTTGAGGATTCCATATTCAGGACAGTGGTTCCTTTGAGATAATCCTTGGCTTTCTGCAACTCTTCTTCGCTAACACCCTGCTCTTTTATCTTGCTGTATTCTTCCAGAATAAGGCTTACTACCTCAGCAACATTCTTATGGGGCACCCCCGCTTGGCTGGTAAGATAACCTGCATCACTAAATGATTCGGCGTTAGTGTGAATATAATAAGCTAACCCCCTTTCCCCTCTTATTTTATTAAAGAGACGGGAGCTCATATTACCACCCAGGATAACAGCCAAGAGTGTCTGGGCATATTTTTCTTTCTGGAAAAGATTATAACCCCTCACCCCCAGAGCAAGATGCGTCTGATCTGTTTGCTTGTACCGTATCAAGGATTGAGGCTTGGCCTGTTTTTCAAAAATCTTTTTTTTGTTTATCGGCGTTTTTGTTCTAACACCCTGGAAACAGTCTTTTGCCTTCTTAAGAGATTCTTTTTCATCGATGTTGCCGGCTAGCACCACTACTGTCTTGGCAGCTGTGTAGTAATCCCGCAAGTAATTAAGTAGGTCTTTTCTTTTAAAATTAAGAATATTTTCTTTATGGCCGATAGTTGGCCGCCCAGCCGGTTGATCATTATAAAGTAATTCCTTCCAAACATCCTCTATATAGATCATCGGTGTATCCAGATACATGTGCATTTCTTCAATAATCACCCCCCTTTCTCTTTCAATTTCTTCAGTCGGCATTCTTGAATTAAGAAAAATATCAGAGACCCAATCTAAGGCCAATGCCTGATGCCGAGCATCTGTCTTAGCCCAGTAACCAGTAAATTCATCACCAGTAAAAGCATTATAACTACCACCTACTTTATCTAAAGACTCGGCAACGTCCAGGGGCCGCGGTCGTTTTTTGGTCCCCTTAAAAAACATATGTTCCAAAAAGTGGGAGATGCCATTTAATTCCTTCTGCTCATATTGAGAGCCAGCAGCAACTAAAACCAACACAGTAACTGTTTGCGTGTTTTTCATCGGCACCCTAATTATCCGGAGTCCATTTTTAAGAATATCTTCTTTAAACATTAATATATTGTCAGGCAGCAAGCTGCTTGCTAAGGAACGCCGGCAGCGCTTTTATTTTTATTCTCTCCTGCTTCATGGTATCCCGATCTCGGACAGTAAGATCGTCGTTATCCAAGCTCTCAAAATCAATGGTCAGGGCATAATTAACCCCAATTTCATCACCCCGCCTATATCTCCGACCGATAGAACCAACGTCATCATACCGACAAGAGAACTGACTTTTTAATGATTGATAAACAGCTGTGGCTTTTTCTTGAAGGGCTGGTTTATTCTTTACTAAAGGCAGCACCAATATCTTAATCGGGCTCAATGCTTTAGGTAACCTCAAGAGAATTTCTTTTTCTTTAACTGCTGTAGTTGTTTTAGTCCGGCCTCCTGCTACTTCTTCAAAAGCGTCAGAGAAAAAGGCTAAGAAAGAACGCTCTACACCAACAGACGTTTCAATAATGTGAGGGTAATATTTTTCTCCATTCTCTTCAGTATAACTAAGCTCTCGGCCAGAATGTTGAGAATGATTCTTAAGATCCCAATCACCACGATTATGGATTCCTTCAATTTCCCCCCAGCCAAAAGGAAAATGATATTCAATATCAATCTGTCTCTGAGCATAATGGGCTCTCTCCTCTTCCGGGATTTCTTGCACCCTAAGATTTTCCTTTTTTAAACCCATTATTTGGTACCAAGTTAGTCTTTCCTTTTTCCAATATTCAAAAAAATCGTTAGCTGCCTGAGGACGGCAAAACCATTGCATCTCCATTTGCTCAAACTCCCTCTTCCGAAAAATAAAATTCTTAGGATTAATCTCATTACGAAAAGCCTTGCCGATTTGGGCTATACCAAAAGGAATCTTCATCCGCATCGTATTAAGCACATTCAAAAAGTTAAGGTATATTCCCTGGCAGGTTTCTGGCCTTAAATATGCTATAGCCGCCTCATCCTCCACCGGCCCAATAAAGGTCTTCATCATAAGATTAAACTGCCGTGGTTCACTCAAAGCGCCTCCGCAAGCCGGACAGACATCTCCTTCCACTTCGTCTTTCTTAAACCTCTTTTGGCACTGTTTACACTCCAGCAACTCGTCAGCAAAACCAGCGCTCAAATGGCCGGAAGCCTTTAAGACTTTCTTGTTCATTAATATAGCTGAGTCTAAACCAACAACATTATCATGATTCCTAGTCATGGATTGCCACCAAGCTTTTTTAAGATTGTTAACCAGCGCCACTCCTAAAGGACCAAAATCATAAACACCACCCAGCCCATCATATATCTCCGAGGCCGGGAAAATGAAACCCCTTCTTTTAGCTAAAGAAATAATTGTTTGCATGTCCTTCATAAATCTTGACTAAGGCTTAATTATTGAACTATACCCTCCTCCGCTGAGACTGAATCATCCTTGTTCAGGACAGTATCCAAGGCTGGGACGCTGCTGCTAACGACGTCTTCGGTGAACTTATCCTGGCCAGTAATTTCAGTTTTCTCTACCAGCACAGCTGGCTCAGATCGCTGATCTGCTTCCGGCGTCAGTCGCACCTGGAAAGCAAGAGTAAGCGGATTGTCTGATATACCCTGATAAGCCGCTAATTCATTAATTGTCCACATCACTTCTTGACTGTCAGAGTCAAAGGTAAACTTTACATCTTCAGGGAAGATGTTTCCTGTCGGCTTGACGTTATCAGGCAAGACTGATTTAACTTTTACATTGGTTAATTCATTCCAATAATTTTTAACCTGCCAAACAATAGTATAGGTAGTATCCTGGCCAACCGTTGGTGGTAAAGGACCACTATTATCAAAAAATTCATTCTGGAAATAGGCGGCTTGGGTGATAACCGGATTGGAATTGAGTTTAACTTCAAAATTCTTTTCAATTTCGCTGACAATAATTTGATTGGCTAAAACAGGATTCTTGATGTGTGTTTCAAATGCTTCTGATTGTGCCTTTATCCAAAACTCCACCTTACCTTCTTCTCCGGCGTCTAAATAACTCAAGGCCGGCACTCTTTTCCAATCAAATATTATAGAGTTATCACCCGGTCCACTCTCCCCGTTATTGGAACGCAAACTGTCTAGATCAAAGGCCTCTCCCTCTAACTTCACTAGCATAAACTTTTTCTGGAAAGGCGTATCGCCAATATTCTTAAAAAATATTTCATAATGGAGCATATCACCTGGATTAGCTATATAATTAGGAGAACTGTTAATTGTCTGAGAGATATAAAGAGAAGGCTCGACAATACGTAAGGATTGAGCTGCTTCTTTAAGGACAACAAAACGGCCCTCTTTATAGATACCCAGTTTAGCCCGGAAAATTTTCTGTTCCCCGGTCTCACCTCTAATATCACCTACTATCTCTACCTGGCCTCCATCAGCTTGGAAGAGATACCCTATATCCCACTCCGTTTCATCTAGATCCTTGGGTGCAGCGTCTTTAAAAGTAAAACCATCGGGATAGTCTACTTCAATTCTTAAATCAGATAACTGGCACTGGCAATTGGAAAAATAATTCAGAGAGAAACGAAGCTCCTGGCCTGTCTCAATCTTAGAGGGCATATCAAATTCAAAGGTGAGAGGGACAAATCTTATCTGAGTGCTGAAACTTGTTTTTGATTCATAACGGGCATTAAGATTCTTTGGCTGGTAGCTCAGCCAAGCTTGGGCCATCACTGTCTCATTTTCCCTGCCTAAGAGATGAGCTGAAAACTTAAAACTTTTCTCCTCGCCAGGATAGAGATCTTCTGTTTTCTTAGTTCTTCTCAAATCCTCTCCCTCCTTAATAATAGAATTATCCGGGAATTGAAAAGTCAATTCCGGATCTTCCAAAACCACATCACCGTTGTTCTTATATCTTACTAAATACTCTATCTCTTCTCCGGCTTGAGCATATTCCGGGCCTAAGATTTCTAATTTAAGCACCTCTTTGGAATAATTATTTTTTTGATAATACCAAAAACCAGCTAGACCAACAGCTAAGAAAAAAATGATGATTGAGGAAACTAAAGTTTTATTCATATATTTCTATTTAATTATAGCTAAGTATTTTATAATTATTTAAGTTTAACCTAAAAATTAACTAACCTCAACGGACTAATCCAACAAGACATTTAAGCAAAAATATTTAAGAGGCCATCAATGGCTATTTTTTCTTTTTCTGTCACCTGCAAACGCTGCAGGAGTGACCATTGTTTCTCTACCAAGAGTCTGACAATTTTTATCAGATTCGGTTCTATCTCAAGGCAATCCTTTTTGTCTCCCTCCTCCAACCGTTCAAAACAATGATTGCAAAGAACACCCCTCTCCCGGAAAGAAAAATAGAGGCCTTCAGGTCTCAGTTTCTTCTGGCAAAGAGCACAGTGATATAATTCCGGTTTATAACCCAAAATCTCAATCAAGCTCCAAAAGAAATAATGATATATTAATTTTAAAGGCCAGTGATTCTTAAGCAGAATTTTATTGGAAAAATTAAAATAGCTATCTCCTTGCTCTAACTGGTAATCGTCTAATTGCCCTAATGTCTCTAAGAGCAGCTCCCAGATTTTTTTATCTCTTTCTTCGTTCTCAATCAAGCCAATAAGGGTTCTGCTTACTTGAAAGGCAACTTTTAATTTTGCCGGCGTTTTTTTTAATTGGCTATAATCTCTAACCCTGCTGATATTGGTCAAGGTCTTATAATGCTTGCCCTGGATATATTCAAGCAGGACCAAGGAAAATAATTCTGTTTCCCCTCTTAATTTAGACTTTACCTTGCGGAGTGAGCGAGCTAATATCTCTATCTTCCCATATTGCTGGCTAAAAACACTGAGCAGGATATCACCTTCTCCTCTGGCCTGCTCTTTGAGCAATACTGCTTTGGTCTGATAACGAATAAACATTATTTTAATCGGCTAATTCTTCCAGGTATTTTATTTTCCTTTCCAAAGCTATCCGCTCTCCCACTTTGTTTGTTCTGTATTTTTCTCTTTCTAATTCCCGTAATCGCCGCTGGTATTCCTCTCTGCTGATATAACTGCCATAACGATCGCCAAATAGTTCTTCCTCCAGCATTACCCTCTCTTTTTTACCATACCTTTTTCTTGCTCCTGGAATATTGGAAGGAGCCTTCCTTAGTTTTTCCCTAAATTCCAAGCGGGAGAGATGTCTTTTCTTGCCGAATAAACTTTTGTCTGCTTCTTTTTTGTCAGCCATAAATAAAAATTATTTAATTTTTTTAATAGCTAATTTAACGGTTTCTTGAAAAACGTCTAACTCCTTTTCAAGCTGATAATCTTTATTCTCTTCAATATTATCCACAGCTGTTATAGCCCTAGCAGCAGTTGAGGTTAAAATTGTTTTTTCACTATCAGTTAAGGCCTGACCACTCAACTCACCAGCTTGATAATAAATCTCTATCTTATCTTGAGGGGTTAGACCTAATTCCTTCCTTAACATATTAACCGTTCGGATAAATTCCCTAACGATCCCTTCTTTTTTTAATTCTGGTGTTATTGTTTCATCTAATATGACTGTTGCTGCTATCTCCTTATCAAAAGCAATCTCTTTTACATTTACCTCTTCTTTGAGAAGAGTCAACAGCGCTGGGTTAAAATTCAAACCCTCATCCTTTATTGTCAGACAAGATAGAGGCTGACGCGTTTTTATCCCTGCTTCAGCCCTTTTTGCTAAAGCCAGAGCAATTACTTCTCTTATCCGCTCCATTTCTTTTTCCAGTGCTGGCAATATTCTTTCCTCTTTAGCAATAGGCCAATCCCAGAGATGGATTGATGCTGGCATTGGTTCTCTCCGCAGATGGCTATAAACCTCTTCAGAAAAGAAAGGTATAAAAGGCGCTGTTAATTTTAAGAGATTAAGCAAGACATGATAAAAAACATTGGCTGCCTCTGCCCTCTCTTCTTCCCCTGCTCCATCTTTTCCCGCTGATTGAAAAATTTTCCGAGAGCGCCTAATAAACCAGAGGGAGAAATCATTGATGAAAAAATCTTCGATCGCGCCACTGGCTCGATCGGGAGCAAGGTTGTCTAAAGATTCTTTAACCGTCTTCATTAGTTGATTCAGCCTGGAAAGAATCCATTTATTAAGCAGACTCTTTATGGCTTGTTGTTCCATTGCTGACTCACCCCAATACTGGAAATCTCTTTTCTTATTATTCAAGACATAGGTTTCAAAAAAGAGATAGCTGTTCCAGAGGGTTAATAGTTTTCTCTTCACTTCCTTGGCAACGTTATAACCAAACCTAAGGTCATAGACAGGGTTCTGGCGGAGATACATCCAACGCATTACGTCAGCTCCCATTTCTTCCACAGCATCGCCAAACCAAATAGCATTACCTTTTGATTTGTGCATTTCTTCTCCCTGCTCATCGACTACTGTGGCATAACCAAAGATCTTTTTCATTGGCGGCTTGCCCTCCAAGACCTGGCTCATTACCAAAAGGGCATAAAACCAATTCTTAAACTGACCGGGGAAGGACTCTGAAATAAGGTCAACCGGGAACCAGTGCTGCCAATAATCCTTATCCTTGAAATAGCTAAGGGTAGAAAAAGGCACAATGCCAGCGTCCAGCCACGGATTGCCTACATCCTTAATACGAGAAACGACTGCCCCGCATTGGGAACATTGTATCTTTACCTCATCTACAAACGGCCGGTGGGGCGAATGGCCTTCGAAAGCAGGCCAGCCTTCTACAGCCCTTTCTTTCAATTCTTCCTGGGAGCCAATTACCTCAAAATGACCGCAGTGAGAACATTCATAGATAGGCAGAGCAAGACCCCAGTATCTTTTCTTAGATATCAGCCAATCATCCATATGTCTCAACCAATCCAGTTCCCGCTCTAAACCAAAAGACGGTACCCAGTTTACTTTTTTAACGCTTGCTATCAACTCCTCCCTGAGCTTATCCATTGAAATATACCACTCATCCACCAAGCGAAAGATTAGTTCTGACTTACAACGCCAACAGGTAGGATAACGATGCTGATAGTCTTCAATCCGATAGACAAGATTCTTCTTTTTTAAATCTTCAAAAATTAATTCCCGAGACGCTGTTACTAGCTGGCCGGTTAAAAAACCAAAGCCCTCTTTATATCTGCTTTCTTCATTAGTCGGGTCAATGACTGGTATCCCTAAAGACTGGCTTAAATGAAAGTCTTCCTGCCCACAACCAGGAGCAGTATGGACAACGCCTGTTCCTTCTTCAGCCGTAACATCCGCCCAGAGGATCAAACTGTGTTGATAATCAGCCAGACTATCTTTGACAGCCGGCAATTCATCAAATATTCCCTCATAGGTCATACCAGCCATATCTTTACCTTTTAAGGTTTCTATAATTGTTCCATTGGGAATAATATCAGCCTTATCTTTTAAGAGAATATACACGTCGCCTTGGGCGTCTTTCACCTTGGCATAATCAAAATCAGGCTGAACAGCTAAAGCGACATTAGCCGGCAGCGTCCAAGGCGTAGTCGTCCAGGCTAAGAAGAAAAGGTTCTTCTCCCCTTTCACTGGCAAACGAACATAAACAGCTTTATGGGTTATCGTCTTATACTCCTCAGTCAAGATTTCATGTTGGGAGATAGCTGTTCCGCAGCGGGGACACCAGGGCACGACATCTCGCCCCTTGTAAAGCAAACCTTTCTGCCAGCACTGTTTGAGAAAATGCCAGATAGTATAATTATTCTCATCGGACATTGTATAATAGGAATGATCCCAATCCATCCATTGGCCTAAACGGATAGATTGTTCTGTCTGGATTTGAGAATATTTCTTTACCCGTTCCTTACATTTATTAATAAATCTTTCTATGCCATAAGCCTCTATGTCTTTCTTGTCCTTAAAACCCAATTCCTTTTCCACTTCTACCTCTACCCATAGACCCTGGCAGTCAAAGCCGTTCTGGAACCTCTCATCATAGCCCTCCATAGCATGATAGCGCTGGAATAAATCCTTATAACTCCTACCCCAGGCGTGGTGCACACCCATAGGATTATTAGCTGTAATGGGACCATCCAAAAAAGACCACGGCTTATTGCCTTTATTCTTTTCTCTCAATTGCTGGAAAATTTTATGTTCCTGCCAGAATTTTATTATTTTTTTCTCTATTTCAGGTAGATTAAGGTTCATAATTATTCTTATAATTTATTTCAAGACTACTAACGGTTGGGATCGGCATCCCTTATCATCTGGATACCGCCCACATCAAATTTTAATTCTTTATGAGGCCGTCTGGTCCGGAAGTCTTT
>JAGYMG010000079.1 GCA_018400675.1 bacterium | reverse complement strand
GCTTTTTAACTGGTCAGCAGCTCTTTTCGCCTGCATCTTCCGCTGGCTAAAAAGTATACTTTCTTGGCCAACTGTTTCTTGTGCCTCAAGAAATTTTTTAATTTTTTTCTCAATATCCTTATAAATAGAATAAGCCTGCCACTCTTTAACATCTCTAAATGTTTCCTGCAATTCTTTAGCCTCGCTGTTTTTAAAATCAGGAACACCCTTTTTCAACTCCTTGGCTTTTTGCCTAAACTCTTCCATATTTTCACTTTTAGAAAAACTGTTTATCTTTATAAATGAATTAATTTTATTTTTTAAAGAAACAGAATTATTTTTTATAGTTTTTTTAATAAATAAATTCCGCGAATTTCTATTTTCTACTTTTCTTTTTATCTCGGAGTATTCTTCAAATATCGAAATAAGCTCATCTATCTTCTCTTTTTTTTCTGCGTCTTCTTTAGTTTTAGCTAAAATTTTATTAATCTTACTTAAAGAATCTTCCATATCGGCGGCATTGATTTTCTCTGAAAAAAGAAGCGCGGACAAGAAAGATAAAAATCGCTGCTTTTCTTCCAGCGGTTTTATATTAACTTCCAGCCCTTTTTTATACATCTTTTCTTCCAATGCCCTCAATCTATCAGCTGCTGCCGAAAACTTAACCGTTTCTATGTAACCTGTATCAACATCTAACTTGGGTATTAACCCTTGTTTTGCCAAAACAGCAGCCAGAGCTACAGCCAGGATAAAAAAAACAGCCCCAGAAGCCAGTATTGTTCCAGGAGAAAAGATGGTTTTTGCTCTTTGGCCACGCAAACCTGCTTTAGTAAGCACAATCCATAAGAACAAATAGAATAAAACCAAAATTATATACCCTAAAGTGTTTGTCTCGATAAATAAAGGAATTGATAAAAATATTGCCAAGGAAAGAAATTGCAGGTAAGAAGAATACCGTTTATATTTATAATTAAAACTCAAAATAATAATTAAATAAAATATGCCTTCACTGAATATTAATACTAAATCTTCAAAAACAAAAGAAGAGCCCAAAATAGACCAAACCATCCAAAAACAAACCGCTAAGGTAAAAGCTCCAATCCCAAAATTAACAATTTTGCTGGTTTTTTTATTCTTTTGAACAAAAAATGAAATAATAAAACCAGCTGTAACAGCAATCATTCCCAAAAAAACATAAAGGGAACTTAATATAAAACTGAAAAAATAAATGGTTGTTATAACCAGAAAATACAATAAAATTTCCCAGAGAAAAATCTTATTTTTCATAATTTATTATTTTATAAACTCCTTCTCCAAAGGTTCATCCCGCTGAAAAAATAAAGACCTAATATTAAGATGCGCTAATCTTGCCTCAATATTTTCCCTTATCTGTCTGACATTTTCTCTCTTTTCCGGAGGAGAATAGAAAGTCGAAGATAAGATAACTAAAGCAATAACAGAAACGTTTTTTTCACGCAACGATAAGATTTCTATTAGAACATCCACGTTTTTTTCAGTAACAAGAACCAAGAGTGTAGAATTAGAAGGAATAAGATTGTAATATTCCTCAACAAATTCCTGCATATTAATATGGCTTTCAGCTACAGCTTCAGCATAAAATTTAAACATTTCCTCAAGGTACTCTTGGCCTTTATTGGGCATAAAAGAGCATACTCTGCCGGCGTGAGACAAAAGGCCGACACAAATATCTCCATCAATAAAATATTTGCTTAAAGAAGCTGCTATTTTTATCATATATTCGGCAACACTTTTTTTCCCGCTGCCTAAGTTTTCTTGTTGATTGAGAAGAAAAACTAAAGACGCTTGATAAAAATTACACCTTTGAAATTCTTTTACTATAAGCTTATTTTTTTTGGCTGTAGAAAACCAGTGAATCCGTTTTAATGGGTCTCCTTTTTTATACTCTCTTAATCCAAAAAATTCATCTTCATCGCCGCTTGCAGATATAGTATTTAATCCAAACCAGGGCAAAACTCCGCGGGTTAAAGGAGGTACCGTCTCAATTCTAAAAGTTTTCGGATACACATAAAGAACCTTTTCCAAGCCATACACAGTTTCTATCCGGAAAAAACCTAAAAAACTGGAATAGATTATTCTAAGAGGGCCAATCAAATATTTGCCTCTCTGGTTACACACGCAACTATAGCTTATTGATAAACTTTTTTTTGCTTTAACAAAGTCAAAAATAAAAAACCTTTTTTTATCTTTTTCGGCACAAGATAAATAATCACTAACTTCTATACCAAAAAAAGGTAGAAAATTTCTGTTTTCTAAGATAATTTTTGCCTTCAATTCATCTTCTTCAACTAGTTTTTTGGGAATGATTCTTCGAAAAGATACTTTTTTTGATGCCAAATGATTCAACCCTAACCAAACAATGTCTAAAAGAAAAAGAATAAATATAAACACAAAAAAGAAATCAAAAATCTTTACTGCTGTTTTGGCTTTGAGAATAAAAAGAATTATCTCAATAATAATTAGAAGAAAGATTTTAGAGGAAAGGTTTAGTTTTAAATTGCGGCCAATACTCATAAATAATTAAAAAGAAAGTTTTTTAACCCAAGGAATAACTTTTTTTACTTTATAGATGTTTCGTCTACAATTGAAGTGATAACCGCCTTTGGAGTTACTCCAGAAACTGAAGCTTTAACTTTTAGAGCCAACCTATGCCTTAAAACCGGAAAAGCAAGGCGATAAACATCATCGGGAATAACATAATTCCTGTTCTCTAATAAAGCCCAGGCTCTGGTAGCATTCATAAGTGCAATCGAAGCTCTGGGAGAAGCTCCTATTTTTACATTTTCATTTTTTCGGGTAGCTGATACTATTTTTACAATATAAGCTAATATCTTTTCAGAAATTTCTATCTCTTGCGCCTTAGCCTGGAGCATTCTAACTTCTTCCATAGTTAAAACCGGCTCTATCAAATCAACAGGATGAGCTGACTTTTGCCCCTTAAGAACTTCTATCTCTCCTTCCTGAGGCAGATACCCCATATTCACCTTCATCAAAAACCGGTCAATTTGAGCTTCAGGCAAAGGATAAGTTCCCTGAAACTCTATAGGGTTTTGAGTGG
>JAGYMG010000078.1 GCA_018400675.1 bacterium | reverse complement strand
TTAAGGTTCAATGACTTCTCATTGGCTCTATCAACAGAAGAAGCCTCTCAAGTCAGCCCCAACTTTAACTTCAGCCAGGCCGGGGCAGTTGGACAGGCTTTTAAAGAGAAGGCAGCCCACGCTCCTTACTCAGCTGCCAAGATAGAAGGCACTTATTACCTGCTAAAGAGCCCGGTCTATACACCAAAACCGGTCTGGATAAACGGCCCGACTGAGTTATTTGATGATACTTTAGTTGATACCTATAAACAATTAGGCATCAGAAAACTACAAAAATTAATCAAAGCTATTAGCAAAGACACAGCTAAGATAACTGAAAAAATCTCTGCTCCTGCCGTGATAAATCAAGAACGAGTTGAGAATGAGTTTGATCAGGCCTTAGAAGCCTATAGGGCTAACCTAGGCCCCTTGGTTATTCACTGTGAGGTAATGAACTATAAATGGGGAGATACAGAGTATATTCCAGCCTTGTTGAGAATAGATAACTCAAGCGGCAAGCCTCATGCAGAACTTTGGATAGGCGCACATAGTGAAGCTCCGGCTAAAGCAGGTATTTCTGATTATGAGTTTAACTTAAACGACTTAATTAAAACTTTAGCCGAACCGATTTTAGGCAAGGATACAGCAGAAGCTTTTGATAACCAGCTTCCTTACCTATTTAAGGTTCTGGTTGCAGCCACTGCTCTTTCAATTCAGGCGCATCCCAACAAGAAGCAAGCAATAGAAGGCTGGGAGCGTGAAAAAGGAAAAGGGCCTAATTACAAAGACGATAACCACAAGCCGGAATTAATCTGTGCTTTAAACTACTTCTGGGCTTTGAACGGATTCAGGCCGATAGAGGATATCATTGCTTCATTTCAGAAATTAAATATTCCTTATATAGAGGATGAGTTCGCTGCTTTCAAGCAAGCAATAAAAGATGCCCAGAATAATAAAGAATTAAGACGCCAGGCGCTAAAGGATTTTTACCAAGGCTTGATGAATAGAGTAGCAAAGCTGAAAGCTGCCCAGGCTAAAGAGGAACAAGTAGCTATTAAGGAAGCCCAAGAAGAGATTACCCCTATAGTCTCTTATGTTGTTAAATACGCAAAGGATGAACTGATAAATACTCTAGGCCTTGAACAAAGAAAGCCAACTTTCCAGGAGATTATCGAGGAAGCCGAAAGGCAGGGTAAGGTAAATGAACTTAAACGCCAGCTTTGGGCATTAAGGCTGAATGAGCAGTATCCTAACGATATGGGCGTTCTCTCAGCCTACCTGCTTAATCTGGTAAGGTTAAATCCGGGTGAGGCAATGTATTTGCCTGCGGGGCAACTTCATGCTTACTTAGGAAAGCTTAATCCTAATTCAAAAGATGAAGGTGCAAGTATCGAGATAATGGCAAATTCAAATAATGTCCTCCGTGGCGGCTTAACACCTAAGCATATTGACGTAAAAGAACTTCTTAATACACTTACCTTTGAAAACGGCAAGCTGGATATCTTAACCCCTGAGTCAAAATCAGCTGCTGAAGTAGTATATAAGACCCCTGCCTCTGAATTTGAATTAAGCAGAATCAATGTTAGTCAGAACCAGGTATTTACAAGCGATCGGCTCCACAGCGCCGATGCCCTGCTTGTGTTAGAAGGCAAAGTAGAGCTTACAGACTCCAAAGATAACAAATTAACTCTTGCAAAAGGGAATACTGTCCTAATGCCAGCCATATCCGGCCAATACACAATTAAATCCATAACTGATACAGCTACAATTTATAAAGCAAGCGTACCTTTAAAAGATAAGAATTTAGAAGGAGATACTAAATTAGTTGATTGTGAACACGGTATAAAGGTAGACTTTAGTGATAAAGAAGTAAGCCGGACTCCCAGCTGGCTGTTGGCGGGCTACCAGCTATACTTTGCTAAATTAAAGCCTAAGGCAAGTATGAGTTTAGATAAAACCGCTATAAGCTTTGTTAAGGTTTTAAGAGGCAGCCTGATTAACCCCAGGCGCGGTATTTTAAGCCCAGCTCTCAAGAGAAGCCTTTCAGTTAAAGATGACTACATTCAGGCGGGTAAAGACGGTGCTCTGGCAGCTATTTTTGTAAAGACAGATTCAGTCCCTCAGCGGCTAGATAAGTTAACTGACATTCCTTTAGAAGGGCCGGAAGGCATGGAGCTTGAATGGAAACACATATCAGAATTAATTCCCGATAACCTTGAGTTCGCCCAAAAAGATATGTATTATACCCGGCCTCAAATCCTGGTAGACGGATACAGGTTTAATCTCTGGTATGCCGGGCCGAATGTCCACTGTGGCATCCATAACCATGCTCAAGAAACAGCTCCTTTTAAGGAGATTCACCTGAATTTGATCGGCAAGAAAGGCGGTATGGTTAAATACGCAGGCCAGTTAAAAGATGCAGAAACAGAACGCCTTATCTTACAGCCCGGCCAAGAACACGGCGCGTTTTGGAAAATGGAAGAGGGCAAGCCTGTTTATGGCTGGCATGCTTGGGAGGCCGGAGAAGACGGTAATGTGTGGGCAGTATTTGAGGATACTTCGATAGAAGACACGCAACTTAATGATGAATATCTTAAAAATGATGGTCCAAAAGATGGCTCTGCCTTACCTTGCACAAAAATGACAGAAAAGCAGGCCAAGTGTTTTCTCTTTCCTGTAGAAGCAATTATGAAACATATTCCCGGCAGTAAACCAGAAGATTTTTCTGTTTGTAAACAGAATTTTGAGCCTCATAGATTTGGGATTGGATACACTGGGAACCGTTTTGATTTCAATATTCCAAGAGATAAAATAAGAGTTTTTGCTTTAAGTTATAGAGGAGAATTTATAGCTGAATTAATAATTTCGCATAATAAGCAAACAGGCTATTTTTACTTATGCTTTTTTACTCATAAATTGAAAAGACTTGGTATAGGAACATATTGGGTAAATCATATTTTAATTCCTTATTTTGCCAGATTAGGGGTGAGTGAGATAAAGCTATCTTGGTGCTGTGGTGAAAACTCAAATTTCTATGCTTTTGCCGAAGCTTTAGGGTTCAGTACTTCTTCTTACAGTGACCCTACTGATCCCTCGGAGGTTATTTATTACAAAGCTAATAAAGAAATTTCAAAGA
>JAGYMG010000077.1 GCA_018400675.1 bacterium | reverse complement strand
TGTTATGGGCGAGACTTTTCTCCAGACGGTTGTTAATCAATATAAACAACAGAAGAGGTGGGCCTGGGGTTGTGTAGAGATTCCCTATATCCTTTATGGCTTTCTCAAGAACAAGCAGATTAGTTTTCAAAAAAAATTCTTCTATAGTTGGATACTCTTAGATGGTTTCTGGTCGTGGGCTTGTGCTTCTCTTTTAATATTTTTTCTTGGTTGGTTGCCTTTGCTTCTGGGCGGTGACTCTTTTAACGTTACTTTACTTTCTTATAATCTCCCTCGTTTAACCGGCGCTATCCTTACTTTTTCTATGTCCGGTATGATTGCCAGTGCTATTATTAACTTCCTGCTCCTACCGTCCCGGCCTAAACAAATGAAAAAAATTAAGAATCTCTCCATTATTTTTCAGTGGCTGCTCTTACCCTTTGTCTTAATAGCTTTTGGCGCCTTGCCTGCTCTTGATGCTCAAATAAGATTAATGTTTGCTAAATATCTGGAGTTTTGGAATACTCCCAAGCCACGATGAACCTCGAGACTCCTATCAACCAGCTTAAGGGGGTTGGGCCCGCTTTTCTAAAGAGATTAGAGCGATTAGGCATTAGGACAATTAAGGACCTCTTTTTTCATTTCCCTTATCGTTATGAGGATTTTTCTGATGTCAGACCTATTACTGAGCTCTCGGCCCAGCAGTCTTTTTGTGTCCAAGGGAAAATACTAGCTATAAAAACAACTCGAACGTGGAAAAAAAAGATGTTCCTGACCGAAGCAGTTGTTGAAGATAAGAGCGGGGCGATTAAAGCAGTCTGGTTTAATCAACCCTATCTTACTAAAAACCTTGGAAAAGGAGATTTCATATTTTTAGTTGGCAAAGTGAGCCGGGGTAAACAAGGATTATATCTCTCTAATCCTGTCTATGAAAAGAAATTAGATGATAAGGCATTAACCCACACTGCTCGTATTGTTCCTATCTATCCCGAAACCGCGGGTATTTCTTCCCGCTGGTTGCGTTATACCCTACAGTCGCTCCTACGCCAATTTAAAAACAATATCCCCGAGGTTCTTCCCGCGGATATCTTAAAAGAAAATAATTTTCCTCAACGCGATCAAGCTCTGTGGCAGATCCATTTCCCTAATTCTTTGAAGGAAGCCCAGCAAGCCAAAGAGCGGTTTTCCTTTGAGCAGTTATTTTTGATTGAACTGGCAGTCTTAAGGGAAAAATTAAAATTAAATAAAGAAAAAGCGCCAGCGATCCCTATCAATGTTGATGTAATAAAGCGGTTTGTTGACTCGTTGTCTTTTAAGCTGACCGATGCCCAGCGTAAATGCGCTTGGCAAATACTAAAAGACCTGGAAAAAAAACGCCCTATGTCGCGTCTCTTAGAAGGCGATGTTGGTTCTGGTAAAACGGTAGTAGCTGTTATTCCTGCTCTTAATGCGGTCAAGGCGGGTTACCAAGTTGTTTTTATGACTCCTACTGAAATTTTAGCTAAACAGCATTTTCGGGAGGTAGCTAAACTCTTAGCTCCTTTTAAAATAAAGGTTGCTCTTCTTACAGGCAAGGAAGATAAGGTGACTTCCCAGAAAATAATCCATGAGACACGCGACGGTTTGAAGCCAGAGGTTTTGGAAATATCTCGGCGGAAGCTCTTGGAAAAAACAAAGCAAGGAGAGATAGCGATTATAGTTGGTACCCATAGCCTTATTCAGGATAAGGTAAAATTCCCTGAGCAGGGACAAGGACTAGCCCTTTGTATTATTGACGAACAGCATCGCTTTGGGGTTGAGCAAAGGACAAAGCTCATTAAGCGGAAAGGACAATCTAGTCGGGAGATTCCTCATCTGCTCTCAATGACAGCTACGCCCATTCCTCGGACATTAGCTCTAACAATCTATGGAGATTTGGATTTTGCTCTCTTAGACGAGATGCCTACTGGCCGGAAAAAAATAATTACTAAAATAGCCCTACCCAAGGAAAGAGACAAGGCCTATCAATTCATAAGAGACCAGGTAGTTTTAGGCAACCAAGCTTTTGTTATCTGTCCCCGGATAGAGGCGTCAAAAAAGAAAGACAGGGAAAAGAAATCTTCTTGGGATGAGGTAAAAGCAGTAAAGGAAGAATACGAAAAGCTTAGTAATAATATATTCCCTGATTTAAGGTTGGCTATGGTCCACGGTAAGATGAAAACCAAGGAAAGGAATAAGGTAATGCTTGATTTCAAGAATAAAAAAATTGATGTCTTGGTAGCCACATCAGTTGTAGAGGTGGGGGTGGATATTCCTGGAGCAACGGTAATGGTGATTGAAGGAGCGGAAAGATTTGGCTTAGCCCAACTACATCAATTTCGGGGGCGGATAGGCCGTTCCAACCAACAAGCTTACTGTTTTCTTTTTACTGACTCCAATTCTCAAAAAACTCATCAACGTCTCAGGGCTATTATCAAGGCTGAAGACGGATTCCAGTTAGCCCAGAAGGACTTAGAAATCAGGGGGCCGGGTAGTCTCTACGGTCTGAAGCAATGGGGTATCCCTGATTTGGCCATGAAGAATCTCGGTAATCTTCCCCTAGTGGAGAAAACAAGAGAAAAAGCGAAAGAGCTATTGAGGGAGGACTCTTCCTTAAAGGATTTTCCTCTCTTAAAAAAAGAATTGGCTGGAATATCTAAATCTCTTCATTTGGAGTAGAGAGATATTCTTTTCCACGAAAAAACGCTTGACGGCGGTTTGATTCAAACTTAAAATAGATTTATAATATTACAATATTTTATTAAACAGAATATGTGCCACCATGCTTAACAGAAACAAGCTTTTAGTTGTCTTATCCTTTGGAGTTTTTCTCTTGCTTGGTGGTTTTAGTTTTGTATCGGCAGAGTTTAGCAAGGAAATCAATTTTCAAGGAGCCTTGACCGATATGGGAAGAAATCCTGTGGCTGACGGAGAATACAATATGAAATTTATTCTCTATGATGCTGCTGAAGAAGGAAATGTTATATGGACAGAGACATGCACTTCGACTAACAGGATAACAGTCTCAAACGGTCTCTTTAGCCACTATTTGGGCTCAGTCGCTTCTCTTACCGATGTTGACTTTAATCAGCCTCTCTGGCTGGGGGTGGAGGTTGGCGGATCCGGAGATGCCCCTTCTT
>JAGYMG010000076.1 GCA_018400675.1 bacterium | reverse complement strand
CCTGCCAAGTTCCTCCGGGCTCAAGAAGCGTCTTATCGCAATCGAAAAGAATTACCTGAAGATGCGAGTTGGATAGATATACCCTTATAAACTGCGCATCCTTATTGGTATCATTGATTAAAGTAATGCTGTCTTTAAAAGCATCAGGCAGGATGATTGCGTCAGTAATAGTTAAAGTGTGTTTGCTTTGGTCTCTCGGATCTATATAGGATAAGCTTCCTTTTATACCCGCGATAGTACTTGGGCCTACAGAAGAAGGCTCGATTGTTATTTTTTCACCTTTGTTCAGGGTTTTAAGTTGGTAAGTAAAGTTGGCCTTAGGGCCCTGATGATACATAGAGAGATATTTTATAAGTTCATCCCCTCTTATGGGCCTGCCTTCTTCATCGGCAAATAATTCATCTGTTTTCTCAAGGATTGGCCTGGCAATTTGGTTGAATTCATCCCATTTGAATGGGCGGTTTAAGTCTCTGTAAAGCAAAGTGATCGTTTTATTGGATACCTGCTGGGGCTCGGCTACCCAGAAGCCTTCGATATTGCTTTCTGTGTCTTTGATTAAGAAATCTTCTCCCGTAATCCAGCACTCATCTTTTTCCAAGGAAGCCTTGTCATTAATTGTCCTGCGTATCTTTTCAAAAGATTCCGGGTCAGAAAATTCTATTTTGCTCTTATCCCACATAGAAAATCCCTCTCCGGATACTTGGCCGGGCATAACTAATAAAGGAGTATTGGGAATATGTATTTGCAGAGACAGCCCTGTCCCGGCAGCGTGAATTGTGCCGGCAGCGATATAAATACGGACATCTTTATATTTTTTATCTCTTAAGTCAATGCGGTTTAGATAGGCGTTGCAAAATCCATTGACCAGCGATAAATATTCTTTCTCAAGCTGAGCTTTCCTGTTTTTATCAGCAGCATTATACTGAGGAATATAGTATTGTTCACGAATACGGTTTAATTTCTCCAGCATATATATAACCTTGTCTATCCTTACCCCCTGTTTTAGGCCTACCCAGATTATCGGCTCGCCTCTTAAAAGCAGACACTTTACATAAGAAGGATATTGAGGAGTCTTGATTCCCCTCTGCCTCTGTTTGTCCATAAGGCTTTGCCCGAGGATTAACTCCGGGTACTCGGCGATTAGCTTATCCAGTAGTTTATCTTGATTGTTAATAAAGGCTTGAGAGGTTAAATCGTCTTCGCTTAAGCCGCAAGCTCTTGCCATTGAGCCTAAGAAAACGGGGTTATCCTTATCTTCATCCTCCCTCCCAGATTCGACGAATTGTTTGAGTTCAGAGACCACTTTCCCACCCAATATATGATTTACCTTATCTATATTCATTCCCCAGGCCGGCTTTATCTCAACGGAAGGGGGTTTCTTTTTGTGGAAGGGCTTTAAATGCAGAGGGCCCCGGGAAAAAGATTCTTTCTCCAGCCAACACTTTAATTTCTCTAATTGCTGAAGTAATTTTAAATCAGTTTTATGTTTAAAGTTTGGATTTTTCAGATGCCTCAACTCATCTTCATCGAGTATTTTTTGTCTTAGAAGTTCGTTCCCTTCGATAAAAAGGTGCTTAAGGAGGAGTTGGCCGAGGTAAATTACCTGGTCGCGGTAGCCGGCATGAGCTATGTTAGAGTGATTGATATCCCTGCCTTGGTTAAGCAAGAAGCTGTCGAGGATGATTCTGAATTTAACCGGAGAACCGCGGATTTTGTTTTCTTTTATCCATTCAAGCAAAGAGTTTTGCTGTTCTTGATTAAGTAAACTATATATAGGTAAGCTATCTGCCTGGTATCCGCCAGTTTCACCCGGGATATAACCTTCAACATACCTTACTCTGTGGGCAGAGAGGCTGTCAGAAGTTTGGTCATAGGCAATCTCAGCTACCTTGCCTTCCTTGATGAGCCGGCTAATAATGGGATTGGTTTCCGGGGCAAGGGGGCCTTTTAAGTCGCGGCCGGCCTCATCCATAATATCCTGAGGCTTATGAATAACAGGATCGGCTATAAAATCCGGCCCTACCTTAACATAATTATCATGATGCCCTTTTCCTGTTAACATAAGAATAATATTGCTACCTTGTGGAATTTTACCAGTTTTAATCAGCCTAACCATTCCGGTAAATCCTACAAAAGAAGCATTCTCTGTATCGGTTAAACTGTAGCCCATAGATTCCAATTCCCCACACACTCCATATTCCTGCATAACACTACGCACCTCTTTAGGAGTAACCGCTGTAAGCATACCGTTTGTATCCTTAAGCATTTTTCTTAAATGAGGGTAATACTTCATAATATTAGTTGTCCAAAGAGTAGGTTCGAAAAGGGATTGTTTGGGAAAATAAGGAGTAGCAACCTCTTCGCCAACTTGCTCTAAATCCTGATCCCAGGCAAGCTGTATAGGCGCAAATTCAGTAATCTCGGTAGCAACAATACGCGGTATCCTTATCTTTCCTTTTGTCCATTCCTGCAAGCGTTTCATTGCCAAATAATATCCAATCGGCCCCATACCCGCAGCTATAGTTTGAACATAAAAATCAAAAGTTCCACCTTTAAGAATATTTTGATTGGGTAGGCTGCCTTTAAGTAGCATTTCTGCAATCTCATAGCCTTGAGTAGCATTAGCCTCACATCTTTCATAAAACGGAGAAATCTTAGGAAAACCAAAACGTAAAGCAAAATCCTCAGCAAAACGCTTAACATCTATAGGGTGGCCCTTTACGGCAATAATATGACTGGAAGAAGCTTTCTGCGGCATAATAAGTTTATACAGGCTTGACTCCGGCAAAAATGCCCAAGATGGCATATTAGCTAAACCCGTATAATGAGAAATAGCTATTGCAGTATTACCTGTTGATTGCATAACTACATTCTCCTGGTTATACTGGCGGCTTAAGGTAATAACATAAGAACCTTCGCGGTCCTTAAATGTTCCGGTAGGGTTAGTATTTTCAAGTTTAAACCAGAGATGAACACCAAGCTTTCTACTAAGCCCTTCCATATAAACAACTGGCGTATTTCCTTCTCCGCCGGTTACGATATAATCAGGATTAACCGGCATAAGTTTATGATATCTATACATGCCGGGATATTTTTCGTCAATGGAATTAAGAAAATCAACTTCTCCAATAATTACATTACCCGGTGCAATATTATCAGCGCTTATTACATCAT
>JAGYMG010000075.1 GCA_018400675.1 bacterium | reverse complement strand
TGCAATTAACTCAACTATTATCGCGGCAACCAGCAGGACTCTGCCCAAATCAGTTTCAAAAAACGGCTTGAAATGATCGGGGTTACTTTTTAAAACTACAGCGATAAAAGCAAAGGGAAGCACAAACATGATAAAACCCTGAATTTTTGCCTGCAAGGTAAGAGTACTGATCATCTCTTTAACCCTGGCTTTATCCCTCATGGTGGTAACTAAATTTTTAAAGGTCTTAATTAAATCTCCGCCGGTTTCCCGGGAAACCAAAATAGCCGATACTACTAAATCTATCTCTTCAGAAGGCATCCTCCCCGATAATCTTTTTAAAGCATCTTCAAGAGATACCCCCATTTTTATCTCCCGGACCATCAGTGAAAATTCATCACTGGCCGGCTTGTCCATATCTTCGGTAACTGCCTCAGCCGCCTGTACTAATGAAAGGCCTCCTCTTAAAGAAGAAGACATAATCATCAATACATCATTAAGCTGGCCGAGAAATTTAATCTGGCGCCTCTGTTTGACCACTTTTGCCACAAAGGGAGGAATGATTACACCGGTTAAAAGGCCGGCGCCGGCGCCGATAATATTACCTAAAACCATAAAACCGATTACAGCCCCAACTATAGCGGCAGCTGTGCAAATAAAAAACAATCTCTTTCTATCGATAAAAATAAAAGACTGGGAAAGAAAAGTATCGGCCGTAGTTACTTTTTCGTCTACGTGCTTAAGCCAATAAGGAAGGACGACGGGAATGCCATAAAATATAGTAAGCGCAATTCCTACAAATAATATAAGATAACCGAATAAAATTTCAATATTCATAAATACAAAAAAGCCTAAATTTTAAATCAAAACTCAAAATTCTAAATATATTGTACTACCCCTATCTAGTCTTAGCAAATAATTAGTATCTTTAAATCTTTTATCTGTCCATCTCCCATCCCTTCGACTTCGCTCAGGACTTCGCTCCAATCTGCAATCTGCAATCTATTTCTCATACTGCATCATCCCTCCGTAGGCATCAGCAGCATCCCTCATTCTGCCTTGAGAAGCCCTTTTTAGATAAACGCTGAAAGCTATCAACGCTCCAACTATAATCACAACTAACACCGCGTATTCTAGCGCCGATTGTGTTTTTTTTCCTCTTTTATTAACCATCGATAATAACCCAATCCTCTTCTAAGGTCTTAGGTGTATAAGAAGGCCACTTGCCGGGTTCAGCGCTGCCTGAAATTAACCGGTCTTCTTCATAACCGCTGCTTCTTCCTGCAATTTGGGCGTGGCCCCAAACCCAGATGTTAACTATTCCTAAGATAAGCAGGCAAAAAGTAATAAAGGTTACCGCCAATTCTAAAGTAACTTGAGTTTTTTTTCTTTTTCGCGTCATTTTGAAACCGTCCAATCAAGGTCCTCATTGCCTTCTCTCATCACATTATATACTTTTGTGCCGACAGCGGCTTGGCTATATTCTCCGTCTGAATCAAGCCCCTGGCTAATCGTATAAATGGCTCCTCCGGTCTCTTCGGCAGTTAAGGTATAAGTAACCGTATCTTCTTCTCCGGCCCTACTTTGAGTACCGATGTTACTATCGCTATATGTTATAGTAGTCGAACTATCTCCATCTGAATTTGAAGTAATGGCAACCTCCGGGCTGGCCATTTGTTCGCTCTCTAGAAAATTATATATATCAGAGTTGGTTAGATCTTCTCCATCGTTATCCTCGTATTCATTATCCAGCTCCAATTCGGAAGAATCCTCCAAATCGGTAAAATCATCTAAAATATTACCATCATCATCTATATAGCCATTACTTACTAAATCATCCCATAAATCACCCGAAGTACTGGTGAATTCGGATAATTCATCCGATGTAACTGTCCCTATCTTTAAATTATCAGTTAAATCCAACTCATCTTTGTTAAATCTATAGTATTGTTTTGATTCCAGGTCTGCTACTACTTCCGGCCCATAGTCTTCTCCGTCTTCACCGCCGTGTATATCCGGGTCATACGCAGGTAAATAATACTCAACCGCGCCCCAATAAACTTGGCCGGAACCGCTTAATTGACTCCTTTCTCCAATCAAAGGAGAATTAATACTGACCTGCCTCCGGTTTGAAAAGATATTATAAGCTACCGAACCATTTTCCGGAGCAGAGGCTTTTTCTAAAGCGCTGCGGAAAGAGTCCTGAAGAAGATACTGCTGCCTGTCGACTCTTTGAAGATAAGTCAACAAATAGTAAAAACAGAGCAATATTATACTCCCAAACAACGCCATCTCGCTTAATGCCTGTGCTTTTTGAATTTTTTGAATCATATTTTCTTAATCCAGGCTATCTCCCGGAACATAATCTGGATCTTCGGTAACAGTATAGCTGTTACTAGTTGCGGTAGCTGTTGAAACCGTGGATTGAGCGCCTCCATCAGACAAGGTCGTTTGGCTGTTAGCGCTCTGAGAATATGTAGCATTATATTCCATATCCTCATCGGTATAAGCCAAATGATCCGACTGCGGCGCTATCATCGCATCCGATAAACCGGCAACTTTTCCCTGGATACCTCTTTTTAAATACTTAACCATACCAAAAAGAGCCAAAGAAATAGTAACAAACAATATCCCGTAATTAACTAAACTCTGGGCTTTGCGCACCTGAACAACCATCTCCTTTAATTTATTGCTTTCTCTATAAATTATTCTCCCCAATACTCGCTTCCATATTCTCCGATACTTAAATCTGTATTTTTATCCTGAGTCTGCTGAGAAGTCGTATTAGTCGTTCCGTCTCCGGTAGTTTCAGTAGAAGAAGAAGTCATATTTTGGGTAATAGTCCCGGTTGCTCCAAACGAATATTGTTCTCCCATCTCATCAGCCGATGATTTAAGTTTGCCTTGCACGCCGCGTTTAAAATAAACTTGGCCGGCGATTATTGCGCCAACAACCACCGCAAACAAAGCGGCATACTCTAAAGTACTTTGCCCCTTTTGCATCTTAATTAACATTTAAACCTCCTTATCTTTCTTCTTATAAACTAATGAACCCAGCCTTACATTCCGGAATAATCTTCTGTCTGTTGAGCGTTAACTTCTACGTTTTGAGTTTCTCCTCTGGTAAAAGAACCATCTTCGGCTAAAGTAGTTGTTTTGTCCGCAGCTTGCTGCCTATCAGTTGTGCCTGAATCTTGATTTTGCAAGTAATAAGGCACATACTGGCCTTCATCA
>JAGYMG010000074.1 GCA_018400675.1 bacterium | reverse complement strand
TTGTGAAAAGAATTACTCATTGAACAAACCAGGAGCCATCTTAAAACCTATTTGGCAGACGCCAAGAGATGAAACTTATCATCATCTCTTAGAATAGCAAACTCCAATTATGAGGTAGCTATGAAGGTAAACTTTTGGTTGATTGCCTTAATTATTTTAGTCCTTTGGCTGAGCGGATACGCTCTCGAAGGGCTTTTTGATTGGCGAGATTCTGTAAAGGAGCAACCCGCTCCAATTATCAAGCAACAATCCACTCCGGCTATTAAAGACTATACACCGCCAGCGCCGAAACCTATTTACCAGCCTTTGCCAAGGGAAAAGACTGGAGCTCAATCAAATATTCAGCTTTTACCACAGGAAGAACCTAAAGAGCCTCAAGCAAATATTCAAGCCTTACCTCAAGAACGATCTAAAAAACCAAAATCAAACTATCAGCCACTATCGGAGGTAAAAAAATGAAAAAATTTGTCTTTTTGCTTAGCGCTATATTCTTACTTGCTATGAGTGTTCAGGCCCAGGAAGAGATGTCTTCAAAACCAAAAGTTGGGCGATATATTCAAAACACTAAAGAGACTAAAGTCAGTTATAATCCTTCTGTTACATCCAGGAGCAATCCACTTACTTTCCGGGTTACTAGCGTTGACGTCCTGTCGGATGAAAAAATGAGGATCAACCTGATTATTGACAATAGCGGGGATAGGAAATGCCTTATTAGATTAAATGAGGTTAAAAATCATCCTTTGTACATCATTGATGAAAAAATCACTAAATACAAACCCCTTAGAGAACTTCAAGCAGAGTGGACCTTTCTTAAGAAAAATAAAAAAGAGTATTATGTTTTAGCCCCGACAGAGAAGGTTAAGGGCACTGTTATTTTCCCTGTTTTAGTTAAAGGAGCAAGAAAATTTGAGCTTTATATCGGCCATGATGCTCTGCCAATTAAAAATATTCAACTGATCGAATAGGTTAAAATCCAATGGAATTCGAACAAATTCAAGAGACGATCATAAGTATCTTAGTAGCTTTAGTTATTTTTATTTTTATGGCGCTTGCCTTTGGTGGGAGGGGCCATAAATTTTTAGCTCTCTTGATGGTTTTTTGGGCGATCTTTTTAGGTGTCTGGTTAATAACTAAACGAGAAAAGCCCAAGCTTCAAGTTAAGGATTTGGCCCGGATGAGAAGCTCATACCATCAAGAAGATATTAACGAGGCGACGGAGGCATCTGAAAGAGAAATAGAAAATATTTGGAAAGCCTTTTGGCAAACTCTCAAGAAGGACGTTAAGGCAGGTATTAGGATAAAAAATATGGAGATCCTGGGGGAAATCAAATCAGCCGCCGATAAACTTTATTCAGCTACAAGCGATAAAATCACCTCTGAAGATAGCATGGCCCGCTCTCCTCTTGAGCATCCAATCCGATTGACGGAGTTAGAGAGAGATTTGCACCAAGTATCCTTAGAAGCCCAAGAGCTAAAAGATAAGCTTGATTTAGGTACACCAGTTAGGGAATGGAAGGAAACAGCTAAAGAAGTTGAGGCAGATGAAGAATTTATGCCGGAGACAGTTCTTAAAGAAATTGAGACACACTACCGAATCCTTGAGGGGATTATCATCAAGAAACACATGTTTCTAAATACGATCAGAAATAAGCCAGAGATTTCTCAAGAAGCCAAGCAAGATATGGAGAAGTCGGCCAATAATTTTTTCCAAGCTTCTTATGAGGCGGCCTATAATCAAAAACCCAGCACGGTTAGGCATTTATTAAAGAAGATCGAGAAATTAGAAGAGGAAAAGAGAAAGAAAAAGGATGTCAAGATCTAGAGATCGAATTGATCAATACTCAAGTGGTAGAGTTAAAAAATCGAGAGGAGATTATCTTTTAGGGGAGGTAATAGATGATCAAGGCTGGCCGACTGGTCAACTCTATTATCTCCCTCAACAAGCCAGAGAGATGCACCTTCAGGTTTTAGGGTCCACCCGACGAGGAAAAACAAAAGCTGTTGAGGCTATTGTTAAGGAAGATATTGAAAAGGCCAAGGGGGGGCTATTACTGATTGATCCGAATGGAGATTTTTACCATGAGATTTTAAGGTTTTGTGCAAGGAAGAAATTAGAGGAACGAGTTCTCCTACTCGATCCAAGTGAAGATTACATCATGGGCTTTAATCCATTAGTGCCTTATACAGAAAAATATGACCCGATTAATTCGGTTCTCAATGCCTTCAACAAGGTGTATGGCGTCAAGGATTTCCACGAGACGAGACGATTAGGACGCTGGTCACGCAACACTTTTTATGCGCTGATTGATAATGGATTGAACCTAACAGAAGGGACTCTTTTACTCGATCCCTATAACGATTATTACCGTCGAGCAGTTCTTAAGGATATTAAATCGGAGGATCAGAAAAAGGATTTTGAGTTTTTGATTCAGTTAGGAAAAAGAAGACCGGAAAAAGTCATTGATTTAATTGAGAGCACTTATAACTGGTTTAGCCCTTTTATTCACTCGAACAAGCTAAAATGGATTTTTGGGCAGAGGAAAACCGTTATTGATATTGAGAAAGCCTACCAAGAGAAAAAGATTATCTTAGTCAATCTAGGCCGGGAATCAGTTAATGAAGAAGAGCGAAGAATTATTGGCACCCTGATTCTGAATGCCTTTGCCTCTTGCGCTTTTTACAAAACAGAGGAAGAAAGAATTCTCTTCTATCCGGTGATTGATGAGTGCCAGGAGTTTCTCAACCCTGATATTTTGGATATTCTCCGTATGGCCGGTAAATTTAAGTTTTTGATTACCTTGATTCATTTGGATATTTCAGATCTTGAGGAAGAGCATAATCTCCGCGAGTCAACTATTACTAATGCCCAGAGTAAAATCATTTTTGGTGGACTTAATTCAACAAGCCTTGAGATGCTTTTAAAAAACGTTATGTCCGGGAGCCTTAACCCAGCCAAGATAATTGCGGAATTAGAAGAAGGGAATTCTTTTCAAGCTCCCAACTGGCGACTTTATCAAATAATAGACGAGGTTTTGAATCAGGACCGGCAAAACTGTTTAGTCTGTCCTTTTTTGGGGGAACCAGTAAAAATCAAAGTTAGGGATTTACCTCCTACACAAGTTTCTGGAAAGAGAGTTCAAGATTTTAAAGAATATATTTTTAGTCATAGCGGATACTATAGTCACTTTAAGGAAGTCGAAAAAGAAATCCAAGAGAGAAGAGCCAAAGCAGAGGAATCAAGCCAAAACCTAAAAGGGCCAACTACTTTTCGTTACAAAAGAGATCCAAGCTTAAAGAATGACCAATAAAAATTGGAATGATAGCTTTGGTAAATCAAGCTAACTCCAGTTG
>JAGYMG010000073.1 GCA_018400675.1 bacterium | reverse complement strand
TTTACAGTCTCGTGCAATTGTCCACTCTGCCACCTGCCCAGCCAATGAGCCGAGAAGAGGATTCGAACCCCCAACCTACGGTTTACAAAACCGTTGCTCTGCCATTGAGCTATCTCGGCCCTTTCTTTTTTCCTGACTCGCTAATCCCCTTTTAGAAATTTTTGCTTAGCAGACTATACTGCCAATCTAATGAATTGATCTACTTCAATTTTTTCTCCTAATCTTAGGCTATATTCTGCGATCACATCCTTAATAGTTTTCTTATCGTCTTTTATCCAAGCTTGGTCTAAAAGTGAAACCCGTTCTTTGTATTTCTTTAACTTGCCTTCAATAATCTGTTTAACAATATCTGTCGGCTTGTCAGTCTCTTCCATTTGTTTTTCGTATATCGCTCTCTCTTTGTTAACCACTTCTTCTGGGATATCTTCTCCTGAAACAAAGAGGGGCTGCATGGCTGCTATCTGCAGGCAAATTTCATGAGCTAGGTTTTTAAAATCTTCAGACTTAGCAACAAAGTCAGACTCAGAACAAATTTTAAGCAACACACCTACTTTACCATCCTGATGAATATAAGATTCAATAATGCCTGCTTTAACTGTTCTTTTGCTCTTATCTTCAGACACTTCCCGACCCTTTTCTCTTAATATCTCTTTAGCCTTATCAAGATCACCGCTGCTCTGCTCTAAAGCTTCCTGACAGTCTGAGAATGGTGTGCCTGTTTCTTCTCTTAGTTGTTTTAATTTTTCAGTATCAACCATATTAAATTTATTTTATTATTTTTATTATTTCTCTTTCTCCTTTTCTTCTTGCTTATCCCCTGACTGAGTCTCTTCCTTTTTCTTCTCCACCTTATTTTTTTTTACAACCTCTTCAAACTTCCCGAGAACATAAGCTACAGCATCAAGAGCATCATCGTTGGCAGGTATAGGATAATCAACCAGGTTAGGGTCAACGTTAGTATCAATAATAGCAATCGTTTTAATGCCCTTGGCTTGGGCTTCTTTTAAAGCCAAAAAATCTCTTTTCAAGTCACAAATAAAAATAGCTGCGGGCATTTCCTGAAGATTTTTTAACCCTTCAAATTTCAAACGGAGACTTCTGATTTCTTTGTCGAATTCTGCTTTTTCTTTTTTAGTATATTTCTCCAAGTCCCCTTCTTCTCTCTTTCTTTCTAACTCCTTGAAATAATTAACCCGATTAAGAATATTTTTAAAATTAGTAAAGGTGCCACCCAGCCAGCGCTCATTAACATATGGCAGACCACAAGCTGCAGCCGTTTCCTTAACCAATTTTCTGAGAGGAGGCTTTGTTCCAACTAGCATAACTACTTCCCCTTTTTTCATTAAATCCTCTAGATAATTAAAAGCTTCTTCCATTTTGATAATTGTTTTTTCTAAATCAATAATATGGACTGTATTCCTGACACCTAAGATATAATCTTTCATCTTAGGATGCAGTCTTGATTTTTTATGGCCAAGATGAAGACCGGCTTGCATCATTGCATGGCTGTCCAGACCATATTTGCTGATTTTTTTCTTTGTTGTTTTTTCTTTAATCATATTTTTACAATATTGACATTCTACAATAGATCCCTTGATTTTTCAATAGCTATTTGATAATATTTAAACATTCTTAACTAATGAACTTGATTATTATATATTATGAAGAAAGATATTCATCCTCAGTATTATCCCAAAGCAACAGTGCGCTGTGCCTGTGGCAACACTTTTGAAGTTGGCTCTACCAAAAAAAGCATTGAAACAGAGGCCTGCTTTAAGTGTCATCCTTTTTATGTTGGCGGTGAAAGAATAATTGATACAGCTGGCCAGGTTCAAAAATTTAGAGAGAGACTAGCCAAGGCTAAAAAGAAAAAGTAACCATGTCTTCTATTATTATGGAAATAAGAGCGGGCGCCGGCGGTGATGAAGCCGCTCTTTTTGCGTCTGACTTATTTAAAATGTATTCTAAATACGCTGAAGGTCAAGGCTGGGAATTAAAAGTATTAGACACTCACGAGATAGGTATTGGTGGCTTAAAATCAATCGTTTTTACCATTAAGGGAGATAATGCTTACAATGATCTGCGATATGAAGGCGGGGTCCACCGAGTCCAGAGAGTACCGGAAACAGAGAAAGGCAATCGTATTCATACCTCCACTGCTTCGGTCGCTGTGCTTAAAAAACCAGAAACAACTGAAGTCAAGATAAACCCCAGCGATATTAAAATGGATTTCTTCAAATCATCAGGCCCAGGTGGCCAGAATGTTAATAAAAGACAGACTGCTGTCCGGATTACCCACACACCCAGCGGCTTAGTTGTTTCTTCGCAAACGACCCGCAATTTAGAAGAGAATAAAAAGAACGCCTTAAATATTTTAGAAGCAAAATTATTTCAGCAACAGCAGGATGAAATTGAAGCAGAGGTCTCAGGAGCCAGGAGAAGTCAAATTGGCACTGCTGATAGATCAGAAAAAATAAGGACCTATAACTTTCCTCAGGACAGAATAACCGACCATCGGATAAAAAAGAAATGGCATAATATAGCTAAAATAATGGAAGGAGATTTAAAACCAGTAATTAAAAAAATAAAGAACTCAGAGCTTAACGCCTAAAACAGAAACAATTAAAAAGCTTTCTCGAAAAGAAAGCTTTTTTTGTTGGACCAATTAATTCAAAGATTTTATGACATCAATATCTGCTTGAAGATTCTTGGCAATAGCTAAAACATTATTGCCATAAAAGCTATATTGGGGATTAGTACTACCGGAAAAATATATCATAGCTGCTCTCCATTCGGAGTTATAGGTTTGATTAGCAGCTCCATAATCGCTGAGATATAAACCGGCTGCTAAGAAAGCGTCTTTAATGTTCCACGGATCACCCGGACGACCGGTTATTGATTTTAATCTTTCCCTATACGCCATCCAGGTAGAAGGAATAAATTGAGCTGGACCCATTGCTCCACCGTAACCAAAACTCATTGGACAAGAGACTAAGGTATTATAGGGGTCGCGACCCAGCTCTTTAGTTATCGTCAAGAAAGGAGCAACATCCCTGGTTGGCTTCATTACTCGATCCACTGTCTTACCATTATAAGCCACTGTCCCTGATCCAGTATTGGGATTCTTAAGATAACATTGACCAACGTTCTTACCGATATTTGATTCCTGTGTCATAACAGCTAAAAGAAGAGCCGGGCGGACACCGGTAAGACCTTCAACATATTCAGCAATTTCTAAAGCTTCGCCAAAAGTAGGCGCTTCCGGTACACCAATTAAGTCAAAAATCCGAGCTCTTATTTCAGCTACCTTTTTCTCTGTCTCTGCTTTTTCTCTTAGGTCTAGCTTAGATCCTCTTTCTTTTAACTCGCCTTC
>JAGYMG010000072.1 GCA_018400675.1 bacterium | reverse complement strand
TTCTTGGTTAAACCTTTGTAATCAATGAGATCTTTATGTGTATGGGGCTTATCTTCTTTAGCCTTTGAGTCATCTTCTATATCAGCTATCTTTTCAGCTAGAGTTGGCTTTTCGTCTTTCTTCTTGGATTTCTTTTTGTCTTTCTTATCTTTTGCTGGTTCAACATCTTGAGTAGATCTTTTATCTTCTTTGAAACCATCCTCACTTAGACTCTTAGCAACATCCTTCATCTCTGATTTAGTTGATTCGGGGTAAAGTGTGTTTTCTTTGGCCGAGCTGATTACTTCGCCATCCTTGATTACTATGCCATCTCCAAGAATTTCCTGAGAAATAAGTAGCGTTCTATCTTTCTTTGTATTAATGATTATGATATCCTTGTAGGTTACTTCTTGATTATTGCTAGCAGGAAGTATTTTTGCGCCTTCAATATAGGATTTTCCTGTTAAAGTAACCTTATCTGGGATAATAGCATCAGTTAAAACCGTAACATCAGATTCTGCTTCACCCAAAGTCACATTGCTTCCCACCTTAGATCTAGCATTAAGGTGGAGGCTACCTTTTACCTTTACATTGGTTGAACCTTTAAATACATCCTCAAAGGTCTTTTCTATCAATAACCGCTTATCTGCAGTATCAAGGCTTATATAGGAATCTTCTCCTAACTCAACACCTAGAGCTCTTAACATCTTCCTTGCCTGTTTCCTTAGAGGGGTAAAGCGTTGGTTTTCTCGGTCACAGTCTTTTACGCTTGTTGGAACATCATCTTCTAAGCCTAAGGCTACGTGGGCCAAAGGATATCCTCCGATTTCACCTTTGCTCCTCCAATCTTCTAATACTGCCTCAGACATCGTCCAAAGAGATGCAATACGTTTGCCACTCTTGGGGTCAACATGAGTTAGTTTATCGCTGAAAATCTCATTCCTTAGAGGAAAGCATGTATCTACTTCAAACATGCCTACGTTGGCGTTAATGGGCAGCTTAGTTCCTTCTTCTGCTGACGCAAGGAGTTCTTTCTTCTCATCATCAGATACCCTGCCCCACTCTTTTAGAGCAGCAAATTGTCCCTGGTTATCAAAGAAAATATTACCCTTTTCTTCCGGTGTTCCAAGCTTACTTCCTGCGGTGAATTTAGCATCTGTTCTTATGGTTTCAAGCCAGGTTACAAAGAGCGAATTTACTCTTTCATGTAATACCCATTCGAAGTTCTCACCTAATATAGCTGCTGTATATTTGGATTCATGGACTTGCTCTGTCTCATCTAATGCCTCAAGTGCTGCCCAGAAGCTTCCTCCGAAACCTGATGCAGGTGGAGTTTTGTGAGTATTGCTTTTTGATGCAGCAACAACTAAGCCATTACCATAAGTTTGATCTAATCTACCTGTATCAATCCACTCACTAGGAACGATGTTGGTATCTTTATTAGGTATCATTTTACCTTTGTATTCAGGTTTAACTACCAAGTCTATTGATTCTGAACCAACAACTATTACTGGATCCATACCCCAAAGCTTAAATATGCTTCCTGCATAACGGCCATGAGGTTCACCTTCAATTATGCCAGCAGCTGATTTAGCAATCAATCTAAGTATGGTGTACCTTGAACCTTCCCCGGCAGTAAGTAATACGATACGTAATCCAAAGAGCTTGTTGAAGTGAGAGCGAAAGGCTTCCCTATAAGCTTCATCTTTAAACTCAATATCACTGAAGCTATTTATACCTTTTATGCCTTTATCCTTAAAATCTTCCTTTATTTTGGCTGAATTTTCATTCCAGTATTCAGCCATCTTAATCGCCATCTGCTTTAAGGCGCCCTTGGCGCGGTCTTTGACTTCTAATTTATTAGCTTTCTTTTTACCATCATCTGCTCCCTGAAGGCCCTGGAACTCTACCAAGTCTACCCCGCCTAACATTGCTTCCATGGCTTGCCTGAATTTACCATCTTTACTCCAATAGATAGCTTCGGCGGCTTTTAGCTCCTTCTCTACTACGGTTTTAGCTTCGACTTTTTTCACAGGATAACCAAGTTCATCTAATGCGCTTGTTATAGGAAAGTATCTTACTTTCAATCTATCTCTAGCTCTTTTCTTAGCTACTTCAGATGATCCAGAATCTTTCTTAAGGTTTCTTGCTTTTAAAGGTGCTCGAAATGGTGAAATTCTCTTTACAGCCTTTTTAATACTAGCAACCTTCCTCGGTAAATCGCGTGTTTTATCTCGCATTATTACTTTAGTGCGCCTGCTGAATTTACTACGTCTAGATTTTTTTCTTTTATAGCGTTTGATTGCTTTTCGATGTAACTTAGAATGCTTGTCTTTAGCAGGTTTCTTTGAATCCTTAGAACTCTTTTCATCACTTTCTTCCTTATCTTCCTGTTCATCTTCCTCATCAACAGAACCAACTTTTAGCTCCGGAATCTCCTTAAAAGAAGTAGAGCGAAGTGCGCTGGTACTATATTTGTTATAGGAATCAACCTTAGAATCTGACTGCTTGGCATCAGTATTGATATCTGCCTTAACTCTAGTACGCCCGTAAGCAAAACGGTCATCTCTTAAATCCGGGCGGACAACATCTACGATTGTTGAATACTGTGCCTTTTCATCACCATCTTCAATATTATAAGCAATACTGTCTTTAAGTGTTAAAGTGCCGGAAGAAGATTCGATATAACTTTTACGAATATCTAATACACCGCGGGAATTATTAATTACACTTCTTTCAATGCGGCTTCCAAGATCAATCTCACTACCTAAGATAACAGAACCCTGGATATAAATACCATTAATTACGAATCCCGCTTTCATCATCTCCGGGGTAATTTCTTTGCCTCCTTCAAGTTTACCCTCAAAATCAACGTATTTTCCACCGATATAAGAATCAATAACCGGATGCTCTATACCGAAGAAACTGCGCAGGGATTTCGCTCTATACTCATCTTTGTCTAACATCGGCTCACCGGTTAAGTCTTTAATCATACTCATATAAGCCCCTAGCACTTCCTGCGGCCTTCTGAAACGGACTACCTGTGTATCTTCACCCATATCTATAACGCTCAATGCCTCTTCGCTAAATAAATCCTCTCTATGCTCTAAGTAGAACTTAAGCACCTCTTCGTACTTATCATAAGCGTGCAGCCTTGTTCTTGTTTCCTGTGGCAGGCTATCAAGCAATTTGTCGATCTTCTCATCCATATCTTCACCAAAAATAGGCGTTTCAACCTTCTTCAAACCTTCTAAAAGAATAACTAAAGGATGCAAAAACTGCCGGGCCATATCCCTGAATTCATATTTTCTCTTTAATTCATCTTTATAAAATTCCCGCAATATATCAAATAACTTACGGTTTATACGGTGAGAACCTAAATCATAATAGGCGCCTTTTTCTGTACTTTTCTTCTCTTTATTTTTCTGCTCTGTATTTTTCTGCTCTGCGTTTTCCTGCTTCATCACC
>JAGYMG010000071.1 GCA_018400675.1 bacterium | reverse complement strand
CCCTTAACTTCTCCGGCGGCTCAGGCGATAAAACTATCACTACTGCCGGAAATCCTGTCTATAGTTTAGGTTTTGATGACCTAGGTTCAACCTGGACCTTACAAGATGATTTAGAAGTTAAAGGCAGCCTGGCTCTGGGAGAAGGAACATTTGCCCATAACAACAAAAAGGTAACCTTAACCGGCCAAGATATAGCTAATATTCAAGGTGAGTTTACTTTTTATGATTTAATTTGTGAGACTGGCGGAAAACCTATTAGGTTTGAGGCGGCTAAGACTCAAAGCGTAGAGAATGCCCTCACCTTAATTGGTGAAAGCGGAAACCGTCTTAGTGCTGACCGTATCGGAGCTAGCGGGCAGTGGAATATTGATGCTGCCGGCGCTGTAGTTGAGTTAGCCGAGGTTGCTAACTCTAATGCCTTAACAGCTATTGAAGCAACCCGTTCTGAAGATTTAGGCAACAATACCGGCTGGACCTTTTCTCCGGTAGTTGCCTGGGACGGCGGCGGCCAGACTAACAAATGGTCAGAAGCTGCTAACTGGGAAGATGATACCAAACCTACTTCAGAAGACGGTGTAGTCTTTGATATTACCTCTACTAAAGATTGTTTAGTAGATGAGGTTGTAGTAGTAAAAGAGTTTGTCGTAGATACAGGTTATACCGGAACAGTTACTATCGATACCGGTAAAAGCATTACCTCAACTACTACTATGACCTTAAATCAAGGAACTTTAGATGACGGCGGCCAGACTATTAATTTTAAAGACCTGGAAGTTGCTGATGCAGAAAATAGAATTATCTCCACCGGAACTTGGAATCAAACTGAGACAGGGTTTATTAGTTCGCCAAATAGTACCAATATATTTAACTTGATTTCAGTAACAGCCTCAGGTAAAACTACTACTTTTGCCAGTGATATCTATGCTAAATTTATTGAATTTGGGCCGGGCAGTTTAGAAGGTAACTCTAAAACAGTTTATCTATCTGGTGGGTCTAATGTTTTAACTAGCCCAACTGAATTTAGTGTAGCTAGCCGGCTGAATTCAATTAAGACTGAAAATCTTTCTTCACAAGGTGTTTTTCAGTTACCTGATAGTCTAACAATAGAAGCTATAGAATGGTATAGCCCCAGCGGAGATGTTACTGCAACCGGCAATTGGGATTTTGGTAACAATAATGTTCATTTTTATGCTGACAGCGGCCAACGCGGTATTATTAGTATTTTAGAGAATAATTTAACTGTTGCCAACTTAAAACTGGGTAAAGCTGATCAGGCCGATAGTAATTGTTATCTTAATTTAGGCAGCGGCATCCATTCTATAGAGTCAATTTCAAAAGCTTACCCTACTGATGTAACCGGCAGCCTTCACTTGTATCTATCTAATAGTACAGTTAATCTAGAAAAAGACCTAGATTTAACCAGTATTAATCTCGATAAAGGCAACTCTGTAATTAATTTTACCGGTATTTTAATTCAAAATATAACTACGGCCGGAGCCGAATTTAACCGGGTTAACTTCTCCGGAGACGGCCCTTTTAATATCAGCGGTAATTTTGTCGCGGTTAACTCTGAGATAACCGGTACCAAAGCGGTTAACTGCAGCGGGAGTTTTCAGGTAAGTTCTGAGTTTAGCCCCGGTTATTCTACTCTAACCATGACTTCTAGCTCAGCCGGTAAATTGCTGGATATTCCAAAATACAGCTCAGATAAATCGGATAAAAATAAGTTTTACAAAATTGTTTTTGACGGTTCAGGAGACTGGACTCTTGCCAAAGATTTAAGAGTCGATGAAAAGATTACTCTAACCGGCGGTAACTTTATCGATAATGGTAAGGCAGTAAAATTTAAAAACCTTTGGGTTGCCGACAGCCCCGGCCTTCTTGAGTCAACCGGCACCTGGACTCAATTTGCCTCCGGAGAAGTAGCTGCTCCCAATAAAGACAGCCGGATAGCAACTCTTAATATCTGCGGTACAGATATTGTTACTACTTTCTCTGAAGATGTTTCCGCTGATAAGGTAGTCTTTGCTGAAGGAACCTTAGAAGGAGCAGCAAACAGCCTTTACCTTTATGGAGCTGTTGACTCTATAGTTTGCCCGGCTCCTTTTGCTTTGGTTGATTCTCTAACTGCTGTCTACACTTACAATCATAACTATCAAAAAGCTTTTCATCTTCCTGATAATCTAGTTTCAAGAAGGGTCCATTGGCGGGCCGACAGCACCCTTACTGCTACCGGTAACTGGAACTTTGGCAACAATAGAGTAGCTTTTTATACGACCCCTTCAGCTTTGGCAGCTAGTAATCTTAGAACCTATAGCCTTACTTGTGGAGGTTTTGAATTAGGAAATCCTAGTGAGGGTGACTATCCAGCTTATTTAAAATTAGGCAGCGGTACTCATTCGATAGGTTCTGTTTCTAAGGCTTATGTGGGAAATACTTCAGGCTTGCTTAATTTAGAGTTGGAAAGTTCCACAGTTAATGCTTCCGGTTCAATTAATTTAGATGGAATAACCTTAGTGCCGGGTGCATCAGTTGTTACTCTGGGCGGTTCAACCGGGGCTAAATCAATAGATGCCAGCGGACAAGCCTTTAATAGCTTAGAATTTAATGATGCTGATACTAGTTGGTCTTTAGGCGGTAATTTAACCGTTAGGGGTGACTTAACTTTGACCGCCGGTGAGTTTGCTCATAATAATAAAAAAGTAGTTATCTCCGGTTCTGGAACTTCAAAGATCTCCGGCAGCTTTAACTTTTATGACCTAGAATGCACCAGTCAAGGAAAAGAAATTCAATTTGAGGCCGGCAAAACTCAAACTGTAGGCAATATGTTTAAAGTTATCGGCGGAGAAGGAAGTGCTCTTATTGAGCTTTTCAGCCAAACTGCGGGAGAAAGTTGGTTTTTAAATCCAAGCGAAGTTGAGGTATCTTATGCTAACATTAAAGATTCTACCAGCCAGAAATCCATAGTGGCAGTAGATTCTATTAACTCCGGAGGAAACAGCGGCTGGATTATCGGCGGTGAATTTGATATTAGCCAACCTGCATCAGGTGATATCTTAAAGGTAGGAGAAATTACAGAGATTAAGTGGGAGACAGTCAGTGATATTGAAGCGGTAAACTTATACTATACCAATGATGCAGATGCAGTTACACTTACTTGGAATAGAGTAGACCCTAATAGTTTATCTAATACTCCCGACGGAATTACTACCTATTCTTGGATCGTGCCTGATGCTATATCTAGTGACTGCAAAGTCAAAGTGTTAGCTGTTGTTGCCGGAGAAGAAACTACTAATCTTTTTGATATATCAGATACTTTTAAGATAATGGGAGAGATAGAAGTTACTTATCCTAACCAGGAAGGTATAGGCTGGCCGCTTGATGCTCAACGCAATATCTCTTGGGATACAGTGGGTACAGTTAGTAATGTTAAAGTATATGTTTCCCGAGATGGGAAAACTACTTGGGACTATATCGGTGAAACTTCTACCAACGACTACTACAGTTGGCAGCCGGGCGATGAC
>JAGYMG010000070.1 GCA_018400675.1 bacterium | reverse complement strand
ACAATTTGAAACCCTTGCTCTGAAAAATAATTTAATTTTTCTACAATTTCTCCCGGTATCTCTTGTTTCCTTGAAGCCAGAGTACCGTCAATATCAAAAGCAAGCACTCCTTTTACCTTTTCTTTAGCAACTTCAGATTCTAGATTATAACTTTCTCGATACAGAGGTTGGACTTCTTGTTTTATCACCTTTTTGCCTTCTAAAATTTCATCAACAATTTTTATTCTTTCTTCTATTTTAACTAATTCTTCTTCAATAAACGAATAACGGAAATTAATTTTTCTGGCAATCTCTTCTGAAATTAAAACTCTCCGTTGTTTTTGCTCCTTAGCTAATCCTTCATATATTTGATAAGCAGTATTGTAGTAATAATTTGCAGTTGTAGCCATTGGTTTCGTCTCTTTTTCAAAAGCCTCTTTTAAGTAAAGATCACCCTTTGAAACTAGCTGGTGTGCAGCAAGCTCCTGGAAACCTTCGACTAACTTTACAATTCTAGCAGTTGCCTCAATTTTTACCCTTTTTAAATTATCATCATTTATTAATTTAGATTCAACCCAACTTTGCCCATAAAACCTAATTTTTCCTTCTGTCCCGGAAGGTCTGGTAATCACAAAGCTGCCATCTTCAAAAATAAATTTAAAGCCTTTCCCCGATGGACCGATAACTACTTTAGGGTTTTTTCCATATTCAACAGCAACTACTCTTTTTCCATCAATAATAATCGGTGTAGTTAAAGAATCATTTTTAATGCCTTCTGCAATATTTTCTAAAGCATCCATTATTTCTTTTTTATCGGTATTCCCTGTAACTTTATCTAAAACCAAAGGATAATTTATGGTCGCAAAATAACCATATTTTTGATATAAGTTATTTAATAAATCTACTAAAGTAAGATTATTCTTTTTAGCATAAATAGCTAACTCTGCAACAACCACCGCAGCAAGCAGGCCGTCTTTTTCTAAAGTATGCCCACCTAAAGACATCCCGTTACTTTCTTCAAAACCGCCTAAAAGATACTCTTTTAAGATCTCTTCTATCTCATAAACTAACTTTTCTTTATCTACCCCCAACATTTCCTCAGCAATGTACTTAAGACCTTCTATTTTATAATACAATTTCATTCTTTCCGCTGTTGCCTCATCTAGCTCATACCTTCTAGCAATTTCTGGAATGACTATGTAGTCGAGAGCAACTTCGGCTATTTTGTTAAATCCTACAGCTGGCCGATACAAATCTAAATTGTAATCTTTCCCAATTGAAACCAAAAGATCAGAGGTAACCCAAGTAACAATTAAAGAAGCATCAGAAAGTGTATTCTGATATTGAGAAGGAAGTTTATTTTGTTCGGCTAATCTCTGTAAGGACATCAGCCGGTACCAAACAACTAAAGACCAAACCTCATTAGCATTAAAGATTTGCCAATTATTGGATAAATCTTTTACCGCAAAAGCAGCTCGATCTGAATCAGGATCAGTTGCCAAAACAATATCAAAATCTCCTTGAGCTTCTGCCTTTTTTATGCTTTCTCTTATATTTTCTTCCTCCGCCGGATCAGGGTTGGTGGTCAGGCCAGGAAATCTTCCGTCAGACTTATTATGCTCTTTATCTCTTACTACAGATATACCCATACCTTCTTTTAATAAAGAATAAACTAGTTCTCTACCTGCCCCATAAAGCGGATCATAGTAAATTCTTAATTTAGATGCGTAGCTAGCTACAAGTTCTTTATCTAAAATATAAGAAAGGATTTTTTCTTTAAATCGAGAATCAAAATCAATATCAGCTGAATTTGAACCAAGAATAATCTGCCCACCTGGATTATCCTTTTGATCTGCTTCAGAATCAAAATTATCTAAATCTAGGTTAGCGATATCTTCAACACTTACTCGAGCGATTTCTGCTAAAATTTCTGCCCGCTGTTGCCCAAAAAGCTGGGCGCCAAATTCATTGCTTAATTTATAACCATTGTCAGTTTTGGGATTATGAGACGCTGTTATCTCAATACCTAAAGCAGCCCCAAAGAAAGAAACAGCTTGAGCCATCTCCGCAATCGGCCGATCTGATTCAAAAGTATAGACCTTTACCCCTTCTTTGCGTAAAATTCTCACTGCTTCTTTTTGAAATCTATTTGAACCAATGCGAGTATCTCTGCCAATTACTACACCATCTTCTTTTCTATTTTTGTGATTAAGCCATCTTGCTACAGCCAAGGTATATCTTCTTACTGTATCTAGGCTAATTCTGTTTGGGCCGGGAAGGTACTGCCCCTCTTCTGCTGTTTCAATTTCTTCTTTAACGTTGCCTCTTTTGCCTCTAATTCCAGCTGTACCAAAATCTTTTTCTTCTCGATAGCTTTCACGTAACTCCTCCCAATCTTTATTTTGGATTAATTCTGCTAAAATTTCTTTTCCTTCTTGACTGTAACCGGACAAAACTAAATTTTCAGAAATACTTAAAATTGTAAAGCCAACTCCGCTACTATCAATTATTCCTTTTTGCATTGATTCTAATAAATGCTGATTGAGTTCTCTTAAATTATCAGGTATTAATTTTCCATTTATTTCATTCATGATTATATAAGTAACTTTTCCCTTAGCTTTGTGAGTAAACCTGCCTCTTCGGTTTACAGCTGGTTCTCCTAAAAAGGAAGATGAATGATAATAATACTCTCTGGCTTTTTTGTTATGTTCAACATCAGCTAAATCAGCTAAAGCTAACATTTCTCCTATTATTAATTTCCCTTTGTCCTTGAACTTTCTTTCAGACTCCGACTCTATTTTTTTACCTAATTGATCCCGAATGTTTTTACCAGCTAATATGTATACCTCTAACTCAGATAGGGTTGCCTTTACTTCTTCGATAAGCTCTTTGGCTTTTATTTCTGTATAAGAAGTATGATCCGCTTGATGGCTAAGATAAGCTGCTAACTGAATAAATATTATTGGATCCGGCATTGCTTTAAAAGCATCTTTAAGTCTGACATCAAAATAAACTGTATGATTTGTTCTATGCGCATATCTACCAAATTTTTCTGATAAGACAAAATCTAATTTCTGGCCTCTTATTGATTCAAGAGCTTCAAAAATTATTGCAATCAAATTGTCAATATTTTCTTCTTTCATGCCTAGATCAACTAAAGAATTTTGATAATTATCCTCAGTAAGATTTAAGATAGCTTTTTCTATTTGTTGATAAGAAATAGATTCAATTGCATTTTCTTTGGCAGCTTTAGTTGCTTGCTGGTCAGATACAGATGTGTCATAACCTAATGTATCTGACTTATGAGAAGATGAACTAAAAGAAGCCATTTTTAAATTTTCTTGAGAAGAACCATCGGCAGAATAATCAGATTCATCCTTGGTCGGAACTCTTTCTAATTTTATATCCCTCAGCTCATCAGCTAACTCTCTGATATCTTCTTTGGAAGTTCTTTTTTCTCTGATCCGGTCAAAAACTTTTTTGTATTGACTGGCCATCCTTAAGATGTGCATTTTATTGTGGGAAATATCATAAGCAGCTTTCATCATCTCAAGCCATCTAGAGTCATTCTCCTCGATATATTTAAAATATAGCTGTGAACTTTTATCTAAATATTTAGCAAGCATTTTT
>JAGYMG010000007.1 GCA_018400675.1 bacterium | reverse complement strand
AGGAAAAAATTCTTAGTGCTAAGGAGGGAGAATTAAAAAGTTTTGCTGGATTCTCTGACTTTAAAGAGGCAGTCAAAAAGACAAACCAGGAGTTAGTCCAGATTAGAAGCTTTTATCAGAAACAATTTTTCTTTCTACCCCTTTTGGAAAATCTTTCTAGGATAGTACCCGAGACGATTTATTTTCGGCGACTAGCTATCCAACGGCCATGGTTAAACGACGAGGATTATTCAGCTAATGTTATTATTACGGGTTATGTTCAGAGTAGAGAAGATTTATTTCTTTTCCAGAAATCCTTAAAAGAAATAGAAAGCTTTAGAAATGTAGAGGTCTCTCTTCAAAGCTGGATGGAATCCAGTGATGTTGATTTTTATTTAACCTTTGAAATTAAATGATTATCTTTGGTAAAAAAATATTTTTGGTGTCTTTGATTTTTTTCTTGATTTTTCTTTTCTTAGGCGTTTTTGTTATTCCTTCTTTGACGGGTTCGCTGAAGAGAGATGCTGAATTATTTATTTCCCTGAAGAAGACTACATCTTTACTGGATAAGCAAATAGCAGACTTTAAACAGTTTGAGGATAGACGATCTTTTTATAGTTCAAAATTATCCGAGGTAAAAGATTCTTTTATTACACCCGATGTGCCTATTGAATTTTTAGAATTTTTAGAAAAAAAAGCCGATAGATTAGACTTGTCAATCAAGATATCCCCTATTAATATAGTTGTTCCAGACAAGGATTTATGGCCCAGCTTAGGTTTTCAGGTTTTGGTTACTGGTTCTTCTCCTCGATGCTTACGATATTTAGAAGAAGTTCAAGCAAGCAGATGGCTTTTATCAATTAGGGATGTCGAAATCCAAAGAATCCCTGAAAAAGATTTTAGCAACGAAGATGTAGCTCAATTTTCTCCTGGTGATGTCTATATGATCTTTTCCTTAAAGATTTATAGTCAATCTCAGATTTCAAATAAAGAATAAAATGTTTGATTTTAATAATCAGAACAATAAAAGATTGAAAAGGATTAAGGAAAAAATTTCTACTCTGCCTAATTTACTAGTCGATAAGTTTGGTTTTTTTCTGCTCCTTCTTTTGTCTCTGGCGCTTTTTATAACAATGTTTTTCTTCCAACATTATTATTTTCAGGTCAAGGATAAAGATTTTCAGCAATACACACCGGGCTTAAACGATAAAGTTTTGGAAGATGTTTTAAGGGAATGGCAAGCGCGGGAAGAATTCTCAAAAGAGATTGAAGAAAAAGAGTACCCTGAATTATTCAAAGAGAAAATAACTAGTTCCAGCAACGAGGGGGAAGAAAGATAAAAAGAAACGGGAGAAAGTAAAGATGTAGAAGGTAGCTAATTATTGGAATAAAGCACTTTTATTTAACTGATTAAATTGACCTTAGCCTTTTTTTAGGTTATAATAATCCTCGTTGGGAAAGAATTGTGCCCTCATAGTTCAATGGATAGAACACGGGCCTTCTAAGCCTGTAATCCAGGTTCGAATCCTGGTGAGGGCATTAGAATGGTGGCTATGGTGTAGCGGTAACACTACTCCCTGTGGAGGAGTCATCGCCGGTTCGAATCCGACTAGCCACCCTTGAGGCCCCTGTAGCTCAACCGGACAGAGCAGGACACTCCTAAGGTCAAGGTTGCAGGTTCGATTCCTGCCAGGGGCATAATATCTTTGCACATTGACAAGTTCTATAGTACGATTAAAGAATGAAATCACGTTATCACTACCTTAAACCCAAGGTAATTAGCCTGCGCAGATCGGGAAAAACATATACTGAGATATGTAAAATTGTGGGCGCAAAAATATCGAAAGGAACTTTATCAGATTGGTGTGGTAATATCCCGTTATCTCCTGAACAAAAACAAAGAGTGATGCATTTGATAAAGAGGGGTGCCAATAAGGGACGAGCTACAGCTTTGGTTATTAATAAATTAAAAAGAGATAAATATCTCAAGTCGTTAGTCGCTAAGAATGAGCACCTTGCAAGGCTGATGAATGATAAGGATATTGCCAAAATAGCTCTTGCCGTATTATACCTAGGAGAGGGCGCAAAATGGAGGAGTCATCGTGGTTTAATGCTTGGGAGCGCCGACCCCAAAATTATTCGTTTCTATCTAAACTTACTGGATAAATGCTATGGAATCACACCAGAAAGATTACATTGTAGAATTTCTTACCGCGTAGATCAGGATATTAAAAGATTAATAAAATTTTGGTCTCGTTATACGCAGATTCCTCTAAAAAATTTTTATAAGACGAAACCAGATCCACGAACAAAAGGGAAACCAACAAAACGTAAAAATTATAAAGGCGTTTGCGTGATAACCTTAGGGTCGACGGAGATACAATTAGAATTAGAATCGATAGCCGAAATAATTTTTTTGGGCCTGTAGCTCAATTGGCTAGAGCACCAAGATGGCATCTTGGGGGTTGCGGGTTCAAGTCCCGCCGGGTCCACCACAGCTTATATGTTCCGCCTTCGCCCCGAGCGAAGCGAGGGGCGAAAATCGTCCGAGCTAATTTAAGAATAGTCCACAAGAGATACTAACTGTCTCTCAACGCAAATCAGCCAGCCTAATATTAAATAAGTCATCACTTGTCTTATGATTGCTAAGATCAGCTTCCTGCCAAAAACTAAATTGGGAAAGTGATCAGTAGGCTTAATAATAGCTATGTTTGGAGCCTTCATTGTCGGGCGATTGTTTTATCTGAAAACCTGTCCCTCTATCCCGTCGGGAGGAGACTATTTTTGCAGATATTTTATTAAGACCAGGACTGGCTCTATCAATGCTCTTGGGTTTTCTTCTTGGTATTACTGCTTTTATTACAGGGATTAATGGTTTTCTGAAAAAGAAGAAGAAATCCATTTTGGTTTTATTGGCAACAATTATTGGCGGATTACTTATTCTATTGCTGTCCGGAGAGATAATATCTCCTCATTAAATAATTACCTCTTTATTATTATTTTGATTATTTGATAAACTGATCTCAGCCAGGTTCGGTTATTCGTTATATGAATACGAGTTCAAAGAAAATAAGGATTGCTATTATTGGGGGTGGTATCATTGGCCTTTATCTTGCCTGGCGCTTAGCAGGAAGAGAAAGAGAAGTAGTTGTTTTTGAAAGAAAAAGCGGCTTAGGAGGAAAAGCTTGTTCGGGTATTGTTTCTCAGCGGTTGGAAAGGTTTATTCCTCCCCAGGTGATTCCTTCAGAAAACAAACTAAATTCTTTTCTTATTCATTTTTCCCGTAAGAATGTTATTCTACGATTGCAATCCCCCCATTTAGTTATTAATCGGACCGAACTGGATAAACGTTTAGGCCAACTGGCTCAAAAGAAAGGCGTGAATATAGTTTTTAATAAGTCTATTAATGAAAAATTAGAAGGTTTTGATAAAATCATCGCTTGTGATGGAGCCTTGTCAGGGACAAGAAAAAGATTAGACTTGAGCCAGCCATTACTACGGAGTGGTATCTTCTTAAGAATAGCTAAAAAGAATTATTCCCATCAGGCAGAAACTTGGCCAATCAAAACAGGCTTTATCTGGAAAGTACCACGAGGAGAATTTCTTGAATATGGAGCTCTGGCTGCTCCCGATAAAGTTAAAAAGTATTTTTTTGATTTTTTAAGGAAGAGAAAAATAATATTTAATCCGCAAGAGCTAAAATCTCATTTGGTGCCGGAGAATATAGTTTTGCCTGAGAGTAACAATATTACTCTTTGTGGCGACAGCGCTGGATTGACCAAACCCTGGAGCGGCGGCGGCATTATCTGGGGCTTAACAGCAGCTGATATGCTTGTTAAGCATTTCCCTGACTTGCAGGGTTATCGTCAGGCAGTAGTCAGTTTTTTTGGGCCTAGGATAAGAAAAGGGAAAATAGAGCGATGGTTAGTTCATTACGCTGACAATTATTTTTCTTTCTTGTTACCACGAGAAATACACTGGAATAACGATGCTATTAATTAAGGAGGGGTGGCTGAGTGGCTTATAGCGCTGCTTTCGAAAAGCAGTGGGATAATTCCCGCGCAGGTTCGAATCCTGCCCCCTCCGCTAATGTTTTTCTCAAATACTGACTAGCGATCCTCCTTGAAATAGGGGGATAATTGAGTTATTATGCTTATATGTCAACCCTAGAAAAAAAGATAATAAAGAAAGCACCAGTAGTGGTTGTCTTAGGCCATGTTGACCATGGTAAGTCTTCTATTTTGGAAAAAATAAGGGATTTAAAAATAACCGAGAAAGAAAGCGGCGGTATTACCCAACACATAGGAGCTTATGAAGTAGTTTTAGAGGACGATAAACCGGGGGAGAAAAAAAGAATAACCTTTATAGATACACCTGGCCATGAAGCTTTTTCAGCCATGAGAGCCCGCGGGGCCAAGACAGCTGATGTCATTGTTTTGGTTGTAGCTGCTGATGATGGGGTTAAAGCCCAGACTAAAGAGGCTATCCAGCTGGTTAAAAAAGCAGGCCTTCCTCTGGCTGTTGCTTTTAATAAGATAGATAAACCTAACGCCCAAATAGAAAAAGTAAAAACAGAGTTATCCAAAAACGATATTCTGGTAGAGTCCCTGGGTGGTAATATCCCTTCAGTTGAATTGTCAGCCAAGACAGGTCAAGGCATAGAGCAACTTTTAGAACTAATACTCTTGGTGGCTGACATGGAAGAATTGACAGTTGATCTTTCTCAACCAGCTGCAGGCACGATTATAGAATCATTATTAGATTCTCAGAAAGGGCCTATAGCTACCATTATTTTAGAAAAAGGAGTTTTGAAAGAGCAGGATGTTATTGCCACTGATACTACTTGGGGGAAGATAAGAATGATGAAGGATTTTCAGGGTAAGCCTCTTGAGACAGCTATCCCTGGCCAACCGGTCAGCGTCTTGGGTTTTGAAAGCACTCCCCGGGTAGGCGATAAAGTTGTCTTTTATCCAGATAGCTCCCAGGCTTTGGAGAATATTAGGAAAGAACAAGAGAAAGAGAAAGAAGAGCCGTCAGTCTTTTTTGTAGATGAGAGCAAGAAGGTGCTCAATATAATTCTAAAAGCAGATGTCTTGGGTAGCTTAGAGGCAATTGAGGCTGTCCTTAAGAATATTCCTCAGGAGAAAGTGGTCTTAAGGATTCTCAAGAGTGATGTTGGTGATATCCAGGAATCAGACGTTAAATTAGCTGATTCTTCTAAGGCTGCTATTTTTGGTTTTAGGATAAAAACAGACAGTAATGCCACTAGCTTGATTCTCCAAAAAAAGATACGGGTGAGAATTTTTGATGTTATTTACGAATTAGTCCAAGGGATCAGAGAAACAATGGAAGGATTATTATCAGCGGAAACAATAAGAAAAGATACGGGCGCAATAGAAATAACAGCTGTTTTTAGTAAGAGAAAAAAAAGACAGACTGTTGGTGGAATAGTAGCAGAGGGAGAGATAGAAAAAGGCAGGGAGTCAGAAATTATCAGGGATGGCGCTACCGTAGGTAAAGGGAAAATTATTAATATTCAGGAGAATAGGAAGGACGTAGTAAAGAGTAAGAAGGGCAGTGAATGTGGTCTCTTATTCGAGTCTGACGTAAGAATTGAGGATGGTGATTTTATAAAACTATATCAAGAGACCAGAGAAAAAAGCGGCTTAGGTTAATAAATTCTTATAATAATTGTGACCGAAGAAAGGATAAAAAAAATTAACGAGTTGATTAAAAGAGAGTTGGGGTGGATCATATTAAAGGAAATTGATTTACCTAGTGATGCTTTGGTGACAATTACCCGGGCAGCTGTTTCCCCTAATCTCAGCCAGGTGAAAATATATATCTCGATTATTCCGGATTCTCAGGAAAAAAGAATTTTTAATATCCTCAATAAGAACATATATTTTATTCAGCAATTCCTTAACAAGCGTCTGAAGATGAGAATTGTCCCCAAGATAATATTCCACAAGGAAAGAATAGAACAGAAGGCGGATCGGGTTGATAAGTTGTTAAATGAGATAAAGAAAGCAGATGATGCTTGATATCGACAGTTTCTTTTTTTAAGATTAATAAGGCCAGGTAGCCAAGTAGCAAGGCAGCAGTTTGCAAAACTGTTATACATGGGTGCAACTCCCATCCTGGCCTCTTAATGATAGAAAATATTGCCCGGGTGGCGGAATTCGGCATACGCGGTAGACTTAAAATCTGCTGGGATTCATCCCTTGTGGGTTCAAGTCCCACCCCGGGCACATTAATATGAACCAAAAAATTTTTCTAGCGATAATACTAATAGCTCTAATGGGGTTGCTTGGCTATCTTTTCTTTTTTCAAAAAACTGCTCTTCAAGGAGGACAAGAAAAATCAATTGATGCTGAAGACATTAAAGCAATAGTAGTTAATTATTTAGAAGCACAACAGAAGAGGGATTTTGAGTCTGCTGAGCCGTTACTGAGTCGTCAGTTAAAAGAAACCCTTACCCTCCAATCATTTATTGGTACCTCTAATCCCCATATGGGTCGTTTTGAAATAAAAGAAACAGAATTACTGACTGAAGAGAAAGCTTATAGGGTTAAAGCAAGGCTTTATCAGGAATACACAGGTCAGGGTGAGATTGGCTATCAGGAAAATGATTATTATTTGAAGCTTTTTGGTAATGATTATCTGATTGATGAAATTAAATATGGAGAATATATTAATCTCTCTCAAGCACCTGACTGGGATAGCCTATTACCAGCCGTTGAAGCAATGATAGGTGATAATTTTTTAGACATCCATGTCGGACAAAGACCTCTTGCTGTTTGGGAAACAAAAGACATTACAGGTGATGGTATAGCTGAAGCTCTTATTTCTCTGGGCCAGGGCGGTGCCTATACTAGTTACCTCACCCTTATGAAAATAGAAAATGATCAGCCGGTAATAGCACAATTTAAAAAACAGGATGGTAATATTGGCGCTCTTCTTTTCCTTGAAGGGGCATCTGTTATGAATGGAGAGAATGTGGTTATGCTATTAGAGGAGAATGTTATCTACAGTGGTCATTGGAGTAATAGTGTCAGTGGTGAGCCCTATGGGAATTTAACTGATTGTCGAGTGGATGCTTACCAATGGGATCCTGAGGATAGACTATTTGAGTTTAGCCAGGACTTGAGTGATAGTTTAAGGCTAGACTATTGTCAGCGGGTGGACGTCTAATTTTGCTCTATTTTTTAAATAAAAAAAACCGCAACTCTAAAAGCTGCGGTTTTTCTTTTGGTTTTATTTTAGTCGGTTTCCAAAATTTCCATTTCTGTCAACTTAGCTCCAAACTCCAGAGCAGATTCTCTAGAGGGGAACCAGATGTCAACATGATAACTGCTCTTCCTGGCATGCATACGATCAGTAACTTCAAATATCTTATCATCGAATATTTCAGGCAACCTTATCTTTGTTCCAAAAGCTAAGAGATTATTAGCCACAATACCGTCTCTTACTCTTTCCCCAGAAGCAGTGATAAAGGGATCTCCTTGGGTTTCCCAGACGCTAGAAGAATAGGCAGTAACAATTACTTTAAAACTGTTGACTGTTTCTACTCTTAATGCGGGAGGGGTAATATTAGGTAGCAGACTATCTCCTTGAACTAACTGCAAATCAAAAAAGGGCTGATCGTTGAGATCAATATCGGTTTCTGCTTTTACTTGCCTCCCCTGTAGCAGATAAAAAGGAAATATCCCAGAAATCAGTATCAAAATGATGAGAATCAGGAAATACCATTTTTTAGGCAATATCATATATATTAAAATCCCTAATGTGGATAGGGATCTACAATAAATATAGCATATCTTAGGCTTAGTGTCAATAGTATTTCTCTTTTTTGGAGCGGGAGACGGGATTCGAACCCGCGATCTTTTCGTTGGCAACGAAACGCTCTACCAGCTGAGCTACTCCCGCATTTAGGGGTGCCGCGGTTCGGAGTCGAACCGAAATCCCATGTTTTTCAGACATGTGCCTTGACCACCTTGGCTACCGCGGCTTTTTACTAAAAATGGATATAAGGAACTGTGGGCGAGAGAGGATTTGAACCTCTGACTTCTTCTGTGTAAGAGAAGCGCTCTAGCCACTGAGCTACCCGCCCAGAAGAGTCTTAGGAGGATAATCCTAGCGTTCTTTATTATCTTAGCAGATCTAAGACATAAATCAAGATCGCTAAAGAGTTATTTTTTTGCTAAAATAAAAACATAATATTAATCAATTTTTAAATTATGATAGATGCCCTTATTATTGCTGCTCTCGGACTTTTGCTTTTTATTTCTCTTGTTTTTTCCTATATTACCAGGCGTTATTATATTCCTGATGTTCTGCTTTTATTTATTGTCGGTCTTATATTAGGCCCTTTAACAGGATTGATCGATATTCAGCTAATAGAACGCTTTGGCCAACTATTTGCTTTAATTGCTTTAAGTATTATTCTTTTTGAAGCAGGCCTCCGGATGAAGTTAGGGGCTCTCTGGAGTTCATTGGGAGGAGGTCTTAGTTTGATTTTTCTAAATCTAGCCGCAACCATTGTTATTGTAGCTGGTATTAGTGTTTTTCTCTTTGATATGCCCTTAGCCTGGGGAATAGCTATTGGTACTATCCTGGGGAGTACATCAGCTGCTGTTATAATCCCTCTTATTCAAAATTTAGGATTAAGCAAAAAGACACAGTCCCTGCTTAAGGTAGAGTCTATTCTGAACAATATAGTAGTTATTGTTTTAGTAGTAGCAGCAATGGAGGCTTTAACAGCAGATAGTTTTAGCTTATTGTCAGCAATAAGAAGATTAATTACAGTATTTACTCTTTCAATTATCTGGGGAGGGTTCTGGGGATGGATTTGGCCCTGGGTACTTATGAAGCTGCGCGGGTTGCACAATACACTATTTGCTACGCCTGCTCTTATTCTTGTTATTTTTGGGCTTGCTGAATGGATAGGAGCTAATGGGGCTATTGCGGTTTTTGTTTTTGGTATTACCTTAGCTAATTTAAAGGATAGCAATTTGAGTATTTTAAGGCTTCTCTCTAAGAATAGAGATTTTTATCTTGCTGAAAAGGAGAAAACGCTTTTTTCTTCTTTAGCTTTTCTTTTAAAGACTTATTTCTTTATTTTTATGGGGATATCTATTAATTTTTCAGAACCATTATATATCCTCTGGGGTGCTTTTATAGCTATTGCCTTGCTCTTACTTAGATGGGGAATCTTTGAGACATTCTTTCATTGGGCATTACCAGAGATGGATAGGTTTATTGTTAAAATTATGTACCCTAAGGGGCTGACTGAATCAGCTCTATTGGTTCTTATCGGCAGTCAGTTTTTAAGCCAGTTGGCCTATCCTGTAATAATGTTTAGTATAATCTATACTAGTATATTAGTTTTCTATGCCCGGTTTGCTTTCAGGACTAAAGAACCAATGGCATTAGAAAAATTAGAGTCAGCAGAGCCTGATACGGAAGAGCCCAGCGTGGCTCTGCCTGATTTCCGTCCCTAATCTTTAGGATAGAAAAAGAGAAAGGCATTGCCTTTCTCACACAGAACTATTGCTAACTATGAGTGGGCGAGGAGGGACTTGAACCCTCACGGGATAATTCCCCTATGCCCCTCAAGCATAGATGTCTGCCGATTCCATCACTCGCCCTTAAGTGCTATATTTTCTTTTTTATTCTTGCCTTCTTGCCTACTCGTTCTCTCAGGTAATAGAGTTTAGCTCTTCTTACTTTTCCTTTTTCTAAAATCTCTATTTTTTCAACATTAGGGGAATGAACTGGAAATATCCTTTCTATAGAAACATCGCCAACTGTTCTCCGAACAGTGAGAGTGCCGGATATGTCCCTGCCGTGTTTCAAAGCCAAAACAACACCTTCAAAAACTTGAATTCTTTCTTTTTTCTCTTTACCTTCCTTAATTTTTTGATGCACCCTAATAGTATCACCGGGTTTAATATCCGGCATTTCTTTTTTAAGAAAGGGTTTTATTATTTCTTTAGTTTTTTCGTTCATAAGTATAGTACAAGAAAATAATAGCAGATAAAGTCAGAAAAGACAATGCTTAACAGGTTAAGTGGAAAAGACCGATAACCTTGACCCCTTTTTCTTCTAAGTAATTAAAAGCTTTAACAGCTGCAGGGGTTTTATCTACAATTAATTTAATTCCTTTTTCAAGTATCTCTTCGCGGGCTGCTGGACTCAGCTGAGCAACACCAGAGGCCCCTGTGCCAATAACTATTATCTCTGGGCTCTTAACTAAAGCATTTTTTATAGCCGGGAGATCGATATCATGAGAGGTTTCTTTTTGCCAATCGGAGACTTTTCCCTGCCAGGAAACTAAAATATCATGGTTATACTCCTGACTGTTAACGACGATTGAGCCAAACTTATATTTTTCAATCATGGTGGGCGCGACAGGAGTTGAACCTGTGACCTCCGCTATGTCAAAGCGACGCTCTAACCAACTGAGCTACGCGCCCCCTGTATGGTTGGTGGGCACGCCAGGGTTCGAACCTGGGACCACCAAATTATAAGTTTGGCGCTCTACCACTGAGCTACGTGCCCGCTTTTCTATTTCTTCCTACGGGAGTCCTTGATTATTTTTTCAAACTCCTGTTTTTCAATCATCTCTTTCTTTATTAATCTTTGGGCTATTGTCTCAAACAGTTTCCGATTCCTCTTTAAGAGAGCCATAGTTTTCTTTTCTCCTTCCTTAATAAAATGGGCGCTTTCTTTATCAATAAGAGCAGCTGTTTTTTCAGAATAATTCTTTTCTCTTTCCACCTCTAACCCCAAAAAAGCAGAACTGTCTCTTTTGCCAAAAGTGATGGGCCCTAATTTAGACATACCGTATTTAGTAACTAGCTTTCTAGCTAAGTTGCTGGCTTTTTCTAAATCCTGGGCAGCACCAGTAGATATTTCTTTAAATTGTATTTTTTCAGCGCAGAATCCACCCAATAATACAGCTATCTCAGCCAGGAATTCGGATTTTGTCTTCATTCTTTTTTCCTCTTTAGGTAGAGCCAGCGTGTATCCTCCGGCCATACCGCGGGATATAATAGATATCTTTCTCACTTCTTCAGCTGCAGGGATAAGGGCTGAAGTAAGAGCATGCCCAGATTCATGATAGGCTGATATCTTTTTTTCTTTCTTTGAAAGAAGGTGGCTTTTTCTTTCTGGCCCTAAAAGTACTTTTTCTATTGATTCTAAAAACTCTTCTTGGCTAATCTTTTTCTTGTTTCTTAGAGCAGCTAGGATAGCAGCTTCATTAGCTAAGTTAGCCAGATCAGCCCCAGAGAATCCAGGGGTACGTTCAGCTATTTCATCCAGATGAACATCACCTGCCATTGGCTTTGTCCGGCAGTGGATTGTCAATATTTCTTTCCGTCCTTTTAAATCAGGCAAGTCTAAAATAATTCTTCTGTCAAAACGGCCTGGTCTTAGCAAGGCAGGATCTAAGTCCTCTGGTCTGTTGGTTGCTCCGATAATAATAATACCTGTATCCCGTTCAAAACCATCCATTTCAGCCAGGATCTGGTTAAGGGTTTGCTCTCTTTCTTCATGGCCACCTCCAAAACCGGGCATTCTTCTTTTCCCAATTGCATCTAACTCATCAATAAAGACAAGGCAGGGTTGATTTTTTTTAGCTTCAATAAAAAGATTCTTTGTCCGACTAGCTCCTACGCCTACAAAGAGTTCAATGAATTCTGAGCCGACAACAGAGTAGAAAGGAACATTGCTTTCATTGGCAACAGCTCTGGCTAAAAGAGTTTTCCCAGTCCCCGGGGGGCCTATCAAGAGTGCTCCCCGTGGTATCTGAGCACCCATTTTTGAGAATTTCTTTGGATTTTTGAGGAAATCAACCACTTCTCGTATTTCTTGTTTTGCCTCTTCGATACCAGCTATATCTCTAAAAGTGGCCTGACCCTTTTTATTTTTACCGCCACCAAAAAGTTTAGCTGGCGTTTTCAGAAAACTGAACGTCTGGTTTGCACCACCCTTGACCTGTTTGGACATACTCCAGAAGAACCAGATGAAAAAGACAAAGGGCAGGAATATTAAAAGAGGCATCAACCACTCCCAGACACCGCCTGTTTCAGGCCGTATTGTTATCTGGACATTCTTTAGTTTTTCTTGATTAAGCCCGTAGTTGTTAAGCATTTCAACTAAAGCAATACCAGGTTCCTTTACAGTGACAGCTTCTTCTTGGTTGTGATATTCTATGAGCAGCTCATTACCAGAAACAGTGACAGCTTTAATTTCTTCTTTATCTATTGCTTCAACCATCTCGCTAAAAGAGATTTCTTTTTTCTCTTCAAACGCTTCAGGATTAAAAAGAGCAAAAAGAGAAGATATCAGAACGAGGAAAAAGATTACTAAAAATATATTTTGTAGTATTTTTTTCATTAAGAATTATTGGTTAGGGTCAACTAACGTTTTTCAGAGAGAGATAAACGCGTTCTTCTTTCATTTCAATAATCTTAGCTTTTACTTGCTGAGCTACTTTTATAATATCAGACAGTTCTTTCTTTTCATCTTTATCTATTTCTGAAACATGGATTAAACCCTCTAATTCATTTGGTCCGAATTTTAGGAAAACACCAAAATTAGTAACGCCGGTTATCTTGCCTTCGACAATATCTCCGACCTGATATTTTTTTAGGATCTCTTTTATCTCTTCTTTTTGACCAGCTTTTTCAGAGAGAATTATTTTTTCTTCCCGGGGGTCAAGGCTGAATATCTTTACTTTTAATTTTTCACCGACTAGATTCTGGAGTTCCTTAACTATCTTTGTGCTGTCACCCCCCTCTACTCGGGGATAATGTTGGGGAGAGAGCTGGGAGGTAGGCAAGAAAGCAGGAATACTTTTTACTTGAGCCAGTAACCCACCCTTATTAGCTCCTGAGATTTTAACCTCCAAATTTTCCCCTTTTTCTTTCTTTTCTTTAAGGGTTTCCCAAGTTATTTCTTTAGAAGCTTCTTTAGGAGAGAGCTCACGATAACCGTCTTCATCTTCAAGATTAATTACTTTTGCTGCTAAGGCATCGCCTACGGCCAAGCTCCTGAGGATGTCTTTAGACTCATAGAAACTTCTTCCGGAAATGATACCTATTCCTCGAGGGCCCAGATCTAAAAAAAGACTATGGGGTTCAAAAGTAATAATCTGACCTTCAACAATTTCTCCTACTTTTGGAGGAGAAATTAATTCGTCTTTTACTTTCTTTAAGTTTTTTGAAAACATATATAACAAATATAACTAAAAACCTCTCTGATTGCAAGGGGCCGGGCCTTGTGATACAATAATAAAGTCTGGACAACATATAGAAATTAAGCTTTAGGGTATCATTAACTCAATCAAGCAATAATATTATCACTATGGAAATTATTTGGCACGGCCAATCTTTTTTTGAAATCAACAGTAAGGATCCTTCAGCCAGGATTGTTATTGATCCTTTTGACGAAACAATAGGCCTGAAGGTTGCTAAGCCAGAGGCTGATATTCTTTTGATTAGTCACAATCATCGTGATCATGCGAACAAAAAGGCGGTTAAGGGCCATCCCCTTATTATTGAAGAACCAGGAGAATATGAAGCTCACGATATTTACATTAAGTCTATTGCCTCTTTCCATGACGATAGTCAGGGCGCGGCAAGAGGTTTGAATAATATTTATGTTTTTCAGGCAGAGGGCATTACGGTGTGTCATTTGGGAGATTTCGGTCAGAAAGAATTAAGCGATGAGCAACTGGAGGCTATTGGCGACGTTGATATCCTGATGGTACCTATAGGCGGTAAATATACGCTGGATGCCAAGGGAGCCGCTAAGGTCGTTTCTCAGGTTGAACCCCGGCTGGTTATCCCTATGCACTATCAAGTACCTGGATTAAAAGAGGAGTTAGACTCTTTAGATAATTTTGTAAAGGAAATGGGCTTTACACCGGAGGCCCCGGAGAAAAAATTAAGATTGAAAAAAACCAATCTCTCACCCGAAAAAACAAACATCGCTATTTTAGAGGTCTCCTAGGATAAATTAACTTATTCTATATATGAACTTTTTAAAAAAAATAAGAGGGTTAAAAAAAAGTCAAAGGGAAATTATCTTCTGGCTAATTATCGCTTTCTTTATTATCCTTTTTGGCGCTTTTTTCTTAGTCAGAGCCCAGCAGAAAATAGAAACATTTGAGGATGAGGGACTCTTGGAGGAAATGGGGCTAACAAGCTTCAAAGATTTATTTGATAACAACTTCTTGCCGGCCAATATCAAAGAGATTATCAAGGAAAAACAATAAAATGGTTAAAAAAGACGAGAAAGAAGAAAAAGAAATAGGCTATATTAGAGAACGAGACATTGTTAAGGAGATGGAAGAAGACTATCTTGATTATGCGATGTCTATTATTGTTTCTCGAGCTTTGCCTGATGTCAGGGATGGTTTAAAACCAGTCCATCGTAGGATTTTGTATGCTATGTATGAGGATGGCCTGAGGCATGGAGCTAAGTTTAGGAAATCCGCTTCTGTGATTGGTTCTGTCCTTGCACGCTATCATCCCCATGGCGATATGGCTGTCTATGATGCCTTGGTTAGAATGGCTCAGGGCTTTTCTTTGCGATATCCCTTGATACAAGGCCAGGGTAATTTTGGCTCTATAGATGGTGATAGGGCAGCAGCCTACCGTTATACCGAAGCCCGGTTATCAGCCATAGGCGAGGCGACTCTAAAGGATATTGAGAAGGATACGGTTAATTTTCAGGAGAATTACGACGGTACCCGAAGGGAGCCAGTTGTTTTGCCCTCACCGGCTCCTCAATTACTCTTGAACGGCTCTTTCGGCATTGCTGTCGGTATGGCTACTAATATCCCGCCTCATAATCTTAGCGAGGTCTGTGACGCCGCAGTCTATCTTATTGATAAGCCTCAGTCAAGCAGTGAAGACTTGTTCCAGTTTATAAAAGGGCCTGATTTTCCGACGGGTGGGATTATTTATGGCAAGAAAGATATTATTGCTGCTTATTCCCAAGGGAAAGGACCTATTCTTACGAGAGGCAAGGCTGAGATAGAGGAAAAAAAGAAGGGTTATCAGATTATTATCAGTGAGATTCCTTTTCAGGTTGAAAAGTCTTCTCTCTTGAAGGAAATGGCTAAATTGGCTGAGGATAAAAAAATAGAAGGGATAAAAGATATCAGGGATGAATCAGACAAAGAAGGGATGAGAATTGTTGTCCATCTCAAGCCTAATACTTTCCCTAAAAAAATACTCAATGGTTTTTATAAATGGACCAGTCTCCAGAAGACATTCCATCTTAATATGCTTGCCCTGGTTGATGGTATTCAGCCAAAGATCCTTTCATTAGTTGAGGTGCTGAGCCTCTATCTAGACCATAAGAAAGAGGTGGTTAAGAGAAGAACTAGCTTCGACCTTAAAAAAGCCAATGAAAGACTGCATGTCCTGGAAGGTCTCAGTATTGCTCAGAAGAATATTGATGCTGTTATTAAGACTATTAAGCAATCTAAGAATCGTGACGATGCCCAGAAAAATTTAGAAAAGCAATTTAAACTGACAGCCATTCAAGCCAATGCTATTCTGGAAATGAAATTACAATCCTTGGCTAAACTGGAAAGAGAACGTATTGAAGAAGAGATTAAAGAATTAAAGTTAAAGATTAAGGAATTGGAAGCCATATTAAAGAGCAAGAAGAAAATGGAGGATTTGATCAAGAAAGAAATAGAAGAAATCAAAGAAAAATATGATGACGGCCGCAGGACAAAAGTCATGGCTGGCAAGCCGGACGAAATAGGCGATGAAGATCTTATCCCCAAAGAGGATACGATTATTACTCTTACCAAGAGCGGTTATATTAAAAGGGTAAAACCGAGTACTTATAAGGTGCAACACCGGGGCGGCAAGGGCATTATTGGGATGATTACTAATGAGGAGGATTTTGTAGAACATTTTTCTTTAGCTAATACCCATGATAATCTGCTTTTCTTCACTGATTCAGGGAAGGTTTTCCAAACTCAGGCCTTTGAGATAGCTGAAGCCTCACGGACGTCCAAGGGCAGGGGCCTTCTCAATTTCTTAGAAGTATCTGCCGAAGAATCAGTGGTTAATCTTATTCCTTATAACCGGGAAGAAGAAACCGGAGCGGGTAACTATTTAATAATGGTTACCAAAAATGGTATAATCAAGAAAACAGCTATGGATCAGTTCAAGAATGTCAGGAAATCTGGCTTAATAGCCTTAAGATTAAGAAAAGATGATATGCTCCGTATGGTCAGATTTGTTAGTAAGGGCGATGAAGTAATCTTAATCACTAAAAAAGGCCAATCCATCAGATTTAAAGAAAAAGATATCAGGGAAATGGGTCGCACAGCAGCTGGCGTAAGAGGTATAAAGCTAAAGGATGATGACGAAGTGATTACAATGGATGTTATCAAACAGAAAGAGAAAGCAAAAAAAACAGTTAAGAAGTATATCTTAATAATGACAGATAAGGGTTACAGCAAGCGGACGCTGGTCTCTAAATACAGGCTGCAGAAAAGAGGCGGCTCAGGCATCAAAGCAGCTAAAATTACCAAGAAGACAGGTGATATTGTTTTCTCCAAGATTGTGGCCGAAGAAGAGAAAGATATTATTGTTATTTCCAAGAAAGGACAGGTTATTAGATCTCCCCTGGCTTCGGTTTCTGTTATTGGCCGAGTTTCTTCGGGAGTGAGGGTAATGAAGTTGGCTAAAAATGACCAAGTAGCTGCGGCTATCTGTCTTTAATCAAAAAATATATGACTGAATTTCTTGATCCCATTAAGGTTATTAATAAGGTGCGCGTGAGCAGTGACATGACAGCTGCTGATTTTGGCTGCGGGGCTGGTGGCTGGGCTCTTCCTCTAGCTCGAAAGTTGGAAGATGGGCTCGTTTATGCTATTGATATCCAGGAAGAACCAATGGCTGTCCTGGCCTCAAAGATAGAAAAAGAAAATATACCTAATATCCGCTTAATCACTGCTGATTTAGAAAAAGAAAGAGGCTCGGGAGTACCAGAGAGAAGCTGTGATTTAGTCTTGATGACTAATATTCTTTTCCAGCTGGAAGATAAAAAGGCTTTATTCCGGGAAGCAAAAAGAGTTTTAAAAAAACAGGCAAAATTATTAGTGGTGGACTGGTTGTCTGAGTCTAGGCTGGGGCCTCGCGCGGGAAGGATTTCCCCTAGTGCAGTGAAGCAACTGGGTGAGGAATTT